>JAAESJ010000537.1 GCA_024229495.1 Verrucomicrobiaceae bacterium
CCAGACTCGGTTACAAAGGCAGAACCTGTACCAACAATGAAACTTCCATCGCCGGGTGTTAGTTCTGAGATAGCTGCCAAGTCTGCATCATAAGCTTGAACATCAGAACCGATGGCAAGACCTAAAGCAGTTCTTGCGGCAGATGCACTTGCAGCACCAGTACCACCAAGAGACACTGGCAGTTGAGCAGATACACTTGCGGTTCCTGAACTAAGTGAGATAACACCAGTAGATGCACTGAAGTTTTGTCCTGTACCACCGTACTGTGTTCCGACTGCCGTTGCTGTCCAAGCACCAGTTGTTACTGTACCCAATGATACGATACTTGTACCACCAGCATAGTTAGAAGCAACCTGAATGTCGTTTGCGTTGACTGTGATACCTGTACCAGCACCAATGTCTATTGTGTTACCTGTTTTAGTAAGACCAGCGCCTGCTGTAATCTGACCGGCACCAGAGAACTGGTCAAATGCGATTGCGGTAGTACCCATTGTGATATCACCGTTGGTGGTCATCACATAACCGTTATCTGCGTTTGCAGTTCCCTGTTCAGCAAAACAAAATGAACCATCAGTTACTTTTACAGTAGTATCAAAGTCTGTTGCTCTTGTAAGAACAAAGACTGCTGAACCACTACCTGTTGCGGTGACTGTGTAGATACCATTCTGTAGTTGTGCAGCCTGATCTTTGACCAGAATACGATCATCTACAACAGGAGTTCCACCATCAACTGATAGAGCGCCGTTTGCGTTAGCAGTTAGTGTAGCACCAACTCCCGATGATCCGTTAGCATATGTTACTGCCGACAATGCCGCGGCAGTTGCAAATTTAGCAGATGCCTTTACATCTAGTCCCGATGAAGTAGCATCAACATACGCCTTTGTTGCAGCGTCTTGTGCCTGAACTGGGTCAGTTACGTTTCTGATAATAGAAGTGTTTACATCAACTACACCAGAACCGTTAGGGTCTAATATGATGTTGCCGTTAGTATCAGTAGATGAAATAGTATTGCCGTTGATGTTGATCTGGTCTACATTCCAAGTATCAACTTTACTATTTGCATCTAGAATAACTGCCGATGATGCTGTTACTGTACCGTGA
>JAAESJ010000538.1 GCA_024229495.1 Verrucomicrobiaceae bacterium
ACAACGGCCCTGAGCGGCACATGGTCAAGCGTAAGAGTGACTTCAAGCACTTCAGCGCCGCGGGATTTCGCGGCTGCAAGCGGGACAACTGGGAGGGAGGCCACCGGGTTCCCTTTATCGCCCGCTGGCCGGGAAAGATTAAGCCGGCAACAACCAGCGATGAAATCATCTGCCTGACCGACCTGACCGCCACCGCTGCCGCCATCACCGGGATCAGCCTGCCCCAGGATTGTGCCGAGGACAGCCACGACATCCTGCCTGCCCTACTCGGCCAACCCCTGAAGACCCCGGTTCGAGAGGCTACTGTGCATCATTCCAGCAAGGGCAAGTTTGCCATCCGGCAAGACCAATGGGTGCTGCTTGAGCACCCCGGATCCGGCGGCAACCGTTACGATGCCCAGACCGGGGAAATCCAGCTCTACAACCTTCAATCCGATGCGGCTCAGGAACACAACCTGGCAGATAAAAACCCGGACCGGGTTACCAAGCTCAAGGCCCTCCTGGAGAAATACAAACAATCCGGCCGCAGCCGGCCCTGACAATCAGAGCCAGTGTAATTTGTATTCATCATATGCTCAGGTCTGCATATGAGCTATATGTTCACACGTCACTAAAATGCATACTGAAGATTTTCCAACACAAAGCATCATGCAAAAAAACATCTCGAGAACAGCTCAATGCCTAACAATCCTTGCCCTCATCCTATCCACTTCATTATCGAGCCCTGGTGATGAAGTTACCCTCAATGACTTTGGCTGGCGGGTAAATCCCGTTGAGGGAACTATCCCGATGCTCGTCATCCCGGTCAGGTATTACCATGTGCCAGATGAACGGGATGGGACATTCATTGCCCGCTTTGAGTTTAATGATGAAACTCCCCTTTCTGCTCTTCCCTCAACGCCTGAACTGCGAAACAATTGGAACATTACAGTAGGAGAAAAGACAGCCATCCTGGAAAGCCGCGATTCAGACACCCAGCTCACTCTCACAATCAAAGATAATGCGGACGATGGAAGTGACATCACCTGGGGTTCCCATGCTGCTGTGGTGACTTTTGATCCTCCTGAGGGCGAGACCATCACCATCACTTCAAAGAACCATTACCAAAAACAGAAACCATGGAATTTGATCCTGGCGGGAAATACCGACCCCGAGCCCACCCCCGAGCCATCAATTCAGGTCAGGCTCGCAAAGGAATACTTCGGTGACAACAATCCTGCGAAACGCACTCTGAGTGGGTATTACAAGGAGGTTTCCAATGGCAGGCTCAACGTCGTGCCAGCATCCGGAACAGCAATTATCAATGGGGTTCTAGGAATTCGTGTCAGACTCGATCAGGAAGATTTTGAACATACTCCAAGTTCGAATAGTCAGGCGTGGGCAAGTGAATACCGCCGCCGTGCACTGGAAGGCGCCGATGTATTGGGGGTGGACTTCAGTCAGTTTGACAAGGATGGGAACAATCAAATCGATAATAATGAGCTAATTGTCGTTATCGTGACACCTGGTCCTCCAGGAGGAATTGTTCGAAAGACTGCCAAGAACATGACCCTCGACGGCAAAAAAATCTTGAGCGCTTATGACGTCACAACGATTACCGATGAAGTGAATCTGATTACAACCATTCACGAAGTTGCCCACCACTGGGGGGCATTGGATTTATATAATCCATTCAGTTATAACAATAACGCAACCTTGATGAGTGGAACGTTTGGTAGGAACAGCGTTCATATTGACCCATGGCACGCCATCCGCTTCGGCTGGCAGCAACCAAGGATTGTTTCTTTAACCGAAGCGATTGGAGGTGGCGTGCTTCGTTCTCCCAACAACCGCCTACCCGGACATCAATCCCACCCGCTGGAAGAAAGACCCTTTATCCTCTACGATCCCGCCCGCGGCACGAACGAATATTTTATTCTGGAATACCGGAAAAGAATCAATTCCGAAGGCAGCGCAACCACTGCCCAATACGACCAGAACGTAGGCGACCAAGGCCTGGCTATTTGGTATGTGCGGGTCAACGAAGATAAAAATCTTATCACTGTGCCCAGGTTAATACT
>JAAESJ010000539.1 GCA_024229495.1 Verrucomicrobiaceae bacterium
CTCTCCCTGGTACCAGATTGCACCGCGGATGCCATAGCCGATGATTGGCTTGAGTACGCCATTGTAGAGGTTGGCGGGTCGGTGTTGGCCGGTGAGCGGGGTGCGTGGTTTTCTCGGCGGCTTGGGCACTGCCTTTTTTTCAGCTCGAAGTTTCTTTGCGCGTTCCTTCCACCTGGCCAGGCGTTGCTCGTATTGGGCAAGGTCCGCAGCGGGGTCATGCTCCGCTTCGGTCTTGCTCCACAGTTTCATGTAGGGTTTGGCAGCTGTGCTTTTTTCCAGAAGGTCACGACGGATCCATGCCTCGCAGGCTGAACCGCCCCATGCATTGTCAATCAAGCCCACGGGGACATCCAGGCTGCGGTGAACCTGGCGGCCGAAGAAATACCCAACAGCAGAGAAGTCGCCTGCGTTGGCGGGTGTTATTGCTTCCCATTGTCCCTTGAAATCTTTCTGTGCCTGCTGGGTGCCGATCGGGGGGATACTGATGATGCGCAGGTTGGGATGCTTGGCGCTCATTATTTCAAGATCCGCGTCGTCTGCACGGTTAACGCTCATGCCCATGTTGGATTGTCCTGAGCAGAGCCAAACTTCGCCGACTAGGATATTCTTGAATTCCAGCTCGTTGTCTCCCTTAACGGAGAGGATGAGCGGTTCGCCTGTGGCCTTCATCGGCTTGAGCGTGACCTGCCAGCTGCCGTTTACTCCGGCGGTTGCCTCATGGGATTGGTCGCCAATGCTGACGGTGATCTTTTCCTCCTTTGCTGCCCAGCCCCATACAGGATTGGCGTGGTCACGCTGCAGGACCATGTTGCTGCCGAAGATGGATGGCAGGCTGACCTCAGCGTGCAGGTTCAGGCTGAGAGAAAAGGAAAATGCCGCAACGCGGAGAAGGTATCTTTGCATATGATGAGCATGCATACGCCTTGGCACGGGAGTCAACCAGAACAATTCGGTGTGAGCACGCCCGGGTCCCCGGCGTGAGGATGGGCATCTGGGCCGTGTTGTTGCGACCTAAATCTATTTCGTTCCGGACTTGCCGGCCGGCGTTGGCTTACGCTTCTTGGCCTTTGAGAAAGCAGGGGGATACTTGGCGAGTATCATCTTGAGTTTCTGCATGATGCGCGGCTTTTTGGCTACAAGGTTTTCACGCTCCAGGGGATCATCTTGATAATCATAAAGCTCGTATTGCGCATTTTTCTCCGGTTCCCCGGGGCGTCGCCATTCCACCAGACGGTAGCGCTCGGTGCGGATTGCCCTGCCGAGCTTGCCCCGCGGGTAGGCATGGAAGGCGTGGTCACGAACACGTGTGGTGGAATCCTTCAGGGCCGGGACCAGGCTGATGCCATCAATGGGTTGCGGACCCTTGGGTGCAGGAAGACCGGCGAGTTCAGCCAGGGTGGGAAAGATGTCCACGCTTTCTGCAAGCTGGCGGGTTGAACTGCCGGGATTGGCCACGCCCGGGGCGGCAATCAGGATGGGAATTCGATTGGCTTGCTCGTAATTGGTGTGCTTGGTCCAGATACCCAGGTCTCCCAGATGAAAACCGTGGTCGCCCCAGAGCACGATAATGGTCTGTTGCGCCAGCCCAAGCCTGCCCACTTCGTTGATTACCTTGCCAATCTGCGCATCAACGTAGCTGGTGCTCGCATAATACCCGTGGATAAGTTGTCGCTTTAACTCTGGGCCAATATTGCCGGCGGTTACCGGTTTGTAGGCGGCGATTTCTCCACCGCGTTTTCCGGCAACAGCCGGGGCGTTTTTCGGTAAGTGTTCATATTCAGGCATTGGCAGTGTCGCGGGATCATGGAGATCCCAGTATTTTTTCGGGGCGGAAAAGGGAAGGTGGGGACGCACGAATCCGGCTGCGATAAAGAAAGGTGTTCCGTTTTTTGTCCTGCGCTCCTTGGCGGCCCGGAGCCGTTGGATGGTCTCGGCGGCCACACGGCCGTCAGCGTAGTCGGCATCCTCGGCAACGGGTGATTCGAAGGCTGCCCCGCGTGGCAGGGAGCGGATTTGGCCCAGTTTCTGGTTGGTGAACAGTGCCTCCTCGCGGGTAAGCTTGCCGCCATCAGTGCTTTCCGGGTCAAGATACTCAATGACCTTGTCCTTGAAATGGGGAACTGAGAAGGATTCCGGGTCACCCTCATTGCCGTGACCGATGTGGAAGATCTTGCCCAGTGATTCGGTGCGGTAACCGTGACGTGCAAAGTGTTGTGGCATGGTTACCGCATCAGGAAGGGTCTTGCGTAGATGGCTACCCAGGCCGTAGAGGCCGGTCGAGGTTGAGTGCGAGCCGAGCATCAGTGTAAAGCGTGAGGGGGCGCAGACCGCCTGGTTGCAGTAGGCGAGTTCAAAGCGGTTTCCGCGGGCGGCGAGACGGTCAATGTGAGGTGTCTTGGCATGCTTGTCGCCATAGCAACCTAGGGCGGGCTTGAGGTCATCAACGAGGATCAGCAGAACGTTGGGTTTTTCGGCAGAATGGAGTGCTGTCGGGAAGCAAAGCAGGAAAATGAGTAGTGGTTTCATTGGCTAAGGGGTGGTTATGCGAGGATAGGATCGATTACCCGTCCGCTGACATCGGTGAGCCGGAAATCGCGCCCGGCGTAGCGGTAGGTGAATTGTTCATGATTAAAGCCCATCAGCTGCAGGATGGTGGCATGGAGATCGTGAACCTCCACCGGGTTTTCCTCTGCCTGAAAACCAAAATCGTCAGTGGAGCCGTGCACGGTGCCACCCTTGATGCCCCCTCCTGCCATCCAGACCGTGAAACCGTAAGGGTTATGGTCGCGCCCGTTCTTGGATTTCCCGCTATTGTTCAACTCGACAGTGGGAGTCCTGCCAAACTCGCCGCCGAAGATGACAAGGGTATCCTCAAGCATACCGCGCTGCTTAAGGTCGGTAAGCAGGGCAGCCACAGGCTGATCCAGTTCACGGGCGAGCTTGGCATGGTTGCCCTTGATATTATCGTGGTGGTCCCAGGGCTGGCCCTTGCCATGCCATAGCTGGATGTAGCGCACGCCACGCTCAAGCAGTCGGCGCGCGATCAGGGTCTGGTTGCCGTGGGTGGCCCGGCCGTAGAGGTCGCGAATGTGGCCGGGCTCTCTGGAAATGTCGAAAGCATCACTTGCCTCCATCTGCATGCGATAGGCAAGCTCGAAGGTCTGGATCCTTGCCTCAAGTTGTGGGTCAGCATCACGATCACGGCTGTATTCCCTGTTAAGCCTGCCAACGAAGTCCAGCTGGGCGCGCTGGTTCTGCCGCGTGGTGGAGTGGTTATTGATGTTCTCGATGAGTTTCTCGATACGTGTCTGAGCAGAGTCAATGAAGGTGCCCTGGTAAATTCCGGGCAGGAATCCTGCCTGCCAGTTCTGGGCATCCTTGATAGGAAATCCGCCCGGGCACATGGAAATAAAGGCGGGAAGGTTCTGGTTTTCGGTGCCCAGCCCGTAGGTGACCCACGAGCCGACGCTTGGGCGGCTGAGCACGGCATCGCCACAGTTCATGAGCATGAGCGAGGGCTCGTGGTTCGGCAGTTTCGCCTTCATTGAGCGGATCACCGCGATGTCATCAATGCATTCCCCGATCCTTGGGAACAGTGAGCTGACCTCGATCCCGCTTTGACCATATGGCCTGAAGCTGAACGGTGAGGGAAATGCATTACCGGTCTTGCGCTCGGTGCGCAGCTTGCCGGAGGGTAGCGGTTTTCCTGCATGCCTGCTTAAGGCGGGCTTAGGATCAAAGGTGTCCACATGTGAGGGGCCGCCGTTGAGGAAGAAATGAATGACGCGCTTTGCCCTGGCCGGGAAATGCGGTGCCCGGCCGGCAAGCGGGCTGGTATCGATACCGGCATTGAGAGGATCAGCCAGCAGCGTTCCCAGCCCCACAGTCCCCATCCCCATCCCGCAGTGGCGCAGGAAGGATCGGCGCGTAAACAAGTGGCTGCTGGAACTCATGGTTACTCAATCAATAAACAGGAAAGCATTGGTCAATAGCACCGAGTGTGCAAATCGCTCCCAAACGTTGAGCTGTTTCGCCGGGTTGGTGAGTTTACCGGCAAATTGGGTATTTGCATTCCACTCGCCCTTTTCCGTGTGCCGGATTACCGGCGCCCACAGGAAACCGTCACAAGAATAGTTGTTGCCCGGCCGGCAATCGACCAGGAAATCGATCATTTCGCCCCTGGTGACTTCAATGTCGCTGTAGACAGTCTGTGCGGATTTGCCGAACCGGGCATTTGCGCTTCCCAGCAGGCCGCGGCGGCTGGAGATAACCAGGGCGCGCACACCGTCACCACAATCCTCAACGGTGCTTATTGAGCCGGCGATGTTAACCCTGCCGTTGATCGGCGAGATCCAGCGGCGCACTGCAGCGTGCTGCAGGGTATTGCCGGCGTGTCCGCCGGTTGCCGTCAGCCTGACCCATCCCAGCCGGGTATCAGGCCAATCCTTTCCACCTCCCCAGGCCTGACCGTTGAAGTGCGGCAGGGGTGTGAATTTTACCAGGCTGCCGGATTGTTCTTCAAATTTTCCATACCCGTAACGCCACGGTGACTTGTTGGCCGTGGCGGCCTGGCCACTTTCAATGGCGAGTTCAGCTTTCAGGGCCTTCGCCATGAATTGCCTGCTCATTGCCAGCTCGTCGGCTGTAGGGTTGCGTTGATAGGCAACCTGGAAGAAGCGGTGGATTTTTCCGTCGTTTGTGTCACCGGAAAATTCCGTGTTGATCCGACTGGCAAAGGCCACTGCACGGGCTTCAACAAACGGGCTGTTCATGAAAAACAGTGCCTGTTGAGGCACGTTGGTCTGATGACGCTGCGGGTTGTGCAGTTCAGGATTTGCGAAATCAAAATCCCGCAGGGTGCTGGGTAAAAACTTGCGGTCGATGCGCCCGTAGAGGCTGCGTCGAGGAGTGGATGAGCTGCCGAGCAGTGCCCCGGGTTTACCCCCGATGCTCAGGTCGAGTTCCCCGGAGGCGGCCAGCAGCGCGTCGCGCATGGC
>JAAESJ010000540.1 GCA_024229495.1 Verrucomicrobiaceae bacterium
AACGACCAATGCTTACGGTAACCGGCCCCTTCCTTTACCCATTGCCTGAGGAGGTTTATCTCCTCCCGACTCACGGACAGTTTGGAATCCGCAGGAGGCATGTGCTCATCAGGATCATCACTGGTCAGGCGCGCCAGAAATTCACCGCTTGCTATCACTTCCCTGGCACCTGCCGCAGTATCAAGGCGCAACTTTGCCTTACGCTTACCCGCATCATTTCCATGGCAATGAAAACAGCGGTCAGAGAGAATCGGCTTAATATCAATATTGTAATCAACACCTGACGCCACGGACAGGCTGATGAAAGCGCAGAGAATTAAATGAAAAAGAAAGCCCATTAACTGCATCCAGATGCGGATTATAGCACAAACCGCCGTGATTAATCCCTTAAATTACGCCCATTGTATGCAAAATTGCCCGCATACCACCCGCAGTTCCATGCCATGATGGCATGAATCAAGCTTTATCAGTGAGATCTGCAGAACAAGCTGGATGCATGCACCCCGCCACCAATGAGCCCAAACCTTAAAGCAAAGCTTGAGAGCAATGTCGCACTCCTCTATGGCAGCGATGCATCCAGTATTCTCAGTGCAATCGGGGACCTGGTGAATACTCACGCCGACTCCGTTGTTGAGCGCCGCAGTCATTGGGATGAACGCGACAGCCTGCTGATCACCTATGGCGATTCACTGGGTGAAAACAATGAGCCCGGGCTTTCCTCCCTGGAGAAATTCCTCCTTTCACGCATCAAGGATCACTTCACCCTCCTGCATGTATTGCCCTTCTACCCGTGGACGGATGATGACGGTTTCTCAGTCGTGGATTTTCGTGAGGTCAATCCTCCCCTCGGGGAATGGAAACACATCCGCTCACTCTCCGGAAATTACCGGGTAGTATTTGATGGCGTGTTTAATCATGTCTCAAAGGCCAGTGAATATGTTCAGGGGCACTTGGCCGGGGATCCTGATTACCTGAATTTTTGCATCAATGAGGAGCGATCTTTTGATGACTCCCGGGTTACCCGCCCGCGCACCAGTCCACTGTTCCACTCCTATCAGGGAAACGATGGTGAAAGGCGCCTGTGGACGACATTTTCTGAAGACCAGGTAGATCTCAACCTGGCCAACCCCGCTGTCCTTCTGGAAATACTCGATGTCGTTCTTTTCTACGCTGCACAAGGTGCCTCAATGATACGCCTTGATGCCGTTCCCTACATGTGGAAAGCAAGCGGCACAGACTGTGTGCATCGTCCCCAGACCCATGCCTTCATAAGGATTGTGCGCCTGGTGCTGGACATTGCAGCCCCACACGTAGCCATCCTCTCTGAAACCAATGTCCCTCATGCCGAAAACCTCACCTACTTCGGGGACAAGGGAGACGAGGCCCAAATTATCTACAACTTCACCCTGGCCCCGCTCATCCTTTACGGCCTGAAGACAGGTGACGTGGAACCTCTTACCCGCTGGGCAGCAACCCTGGTCGCTCCCGGCAGGCGATGCACATTCCTGAATGTCACATCAACGCATGACGGCATCGGCATGCGCCCAACCGAAGGAATCCTCACCAGTGAACAACAACGAGTTCTTACTGACCTGGCCGTTGAACATGGCGGGGCTGTCAGCACTCGATCCAACCCCGATGGCAGTCAATCACCCTATGAGTTGAACATCACGTTTTTTGACGCCATCAATAACCCCAACGAGGAAAATCCGGATCGTGAGATGCAAGTCCGCCGATTCCTCGTTTCCCAGGCAATCCCGATGGCGCTGGCAGGAATCCCTGCAATCTACATCCATTGCCTCCTGGGATCGCGCAATGACAGGCAGGGCGCTGAAAACTCAGGAATCAAGCGACGCATCAACAGGGAAAAGCTAAGCCTTGAGCAAGTCACCAGCGAACTTGACGACCCCGATTCATTACGATCCCATGTGTTTGGCGCGATCATGCTTCTGCTCAAGGAACGCCAATCCATCAGCGCATTCCATCCGGCGGCTGCAAACACGGTCCTGGACCTTGGGCGACATATTTTCGCCGTCCTTCGTGAAAACCGGGAAACCGGTTGCCGTTGCCTTGCCATTCACAACCTATCCCAGAGCGTAACCGGGTGCACTGTGCCTGAGGATTTTCCCCTGGAAAGGGCACGGGATATCTTTGACGAAAAGGCCAATCTCAAGCCTCCATATCTCCTGCTTCCAGCTTATGGTATCCGTTGGCTTATCATCGATAGCTGAGCAGTCTCAGCTTGCCTCGGAACGCAATATCTCCAGGGGCGGATGTCGGGAAATGCCGCGACTCAAGAGCAAGCCAACAATAACGGTAAAGCATACCAGCACCGCCATGGCTATCGCCATTGGCCACATCCTGGAAATATAATCCAAGTCAAAAACAAAAATGGCCAGCATCCAGGTGGCCACACCGGAAAGCAAGGCACCGGCCAATCCGGCGAAAAGCCCCAGCATCGCGTATTCCGTGATCAAAATACGCAGGATTTGTGACTCCGAGGCACCCAGTGTCCGCAACAATACACTTTCCTCAATGCGGTTTCGCTTACCCGAGAGGATCGTCCCAAAAAGAATGATGATGCCGGTCAGCACGGTAAATAAAGCCATGAAACGGATCACCCATCCCACCTGCCCGACAATATCACTAACCGTATCAATGATGGCTGAGGCATCTATCAGGGTGACATTGGGAAACCTCTTCACCACTTTCCTCGTCAATTCCCCGGTCCTTTCCCCGCTGCCTGTGCGGGTCGTCATGATGTTAAAGGCACGCAGGTGATCAATGGCACCTTCAGGAAAAACAAAGAAGAAATTAAGCCCTAGTTCCCCCCACTCCACGGAGCGTACATTGGCAATCCTAATCACCAGGTCCTCCTGCCCTGAGCTCATCGTCAGGGTGTCCCCGACATCAACCTTGAGCTCCTTTGCGATCCCTTCCTCAACGGAAACAGGGATCGTTCCATCACCTTCGCCCTCCCCTATCCTGTCAATCCATTCCCCGCGTATAATCTTCTCATTGGCAACCATGTCAGCCCTGTAGGTAGAGCGGAAATCACGTCGCCTTGTCCACTCAGGAATTTTCTCGCCGTCCTTGTCCCCCTTCAGCTGCGCCAGTAACTTCCCCTTAATCCTGCTCAACTTCATGAGGACAATGGGCGCATCCTCCTCAACGTCAAGTTGCAGGGATTCCATCATGTCAAGGACTCCCCGGGTTTGCTCAGGGCGAACATTGATCAGGAAAGTGTCCGCTTTCCCCTCAAGTGTTTTCACCCCAAGTTGCGTAATCAACATGTCCTGGACAAGAATAAGGGTAACGATCAGGCAGACCCCAAGTCCTGCTGAGAGTTGGAACAAGGTGGTCTGGTTGCGGGGGCGGTAGAGGTTTGCCAGGCCCTGGCGAAAGACATAGGGCCAGCGCATGCCAACCAATCTGCGGGCAAGCCATGAAATCGCCCGGGCAACCATCCACAGGACAAAAAGAACCAGGCCAAGGGCAACCATGAAACCTATGCCAAGCAGAGGCTTCTTGGAAGGGCTGAGTTCCGTCGCCAGCAGGGTCAGGGCACCAATCACAATCACAATGGCAATCCAACTGAAGGGATCACGCCACCGGCGGAAAGAAAAATCGGCCTGTCCCCGAAGTGCAGAAAGTGGTGAAACACGCCGCACATTCAAAAGAGGCAAAAGGACAAAACTCACCGAGATGATAAAGCCTATCCCGATCCCCCTGAGAATCTCTGCCGGAGCCGGATCAAGGGATATTTCAAAGGGCAAATCGTTCAGGAACAGGCGCGGGATGCATTGCTGCAGGGCAATCCCGAACTGGGCACCGGCGAGTGACCCGAATGCTCCGAGAACCATGCCCTGGGCCAAGAAAACCGCAGTGGCACGGGCTGGTGAGCACCCCAGGCAGCGCAATGTGGCAACCGTCTTCAAGCGCCTGCTGATATGAACGTGCATTGCGCTGGCAATTCCCACGCCGCCAAGCAGGAGTGCAACAAATCCGATCAGGCTGAGGAAACTGTAGAGCCGATCCAGCACCTTGCTCAGTCCCTTCTTGCGCTCCTCAACGGTTTCCGAGCGGATCCCTGCACGGTGAAGGGCCTTCTTCTGCCGCTCATCAAGTATTCCCTGCTCAGCGGCAATTGAAGAATCCCGGAAATACACACGGTAGTTCGGGAAACTCTGAATGCCGATTGCGCCGGTTTGCCATGCCCTTGCCCGTGGCAGGAAAACCGCGGGAGAAAATACCGCGAACGCCGATGCTGCGGGAGGAGGCTGTATAAACACCCCGGATACCGGCAGTTCCAGATTACCAATACGGGCAATATCCCCGGGCACCATGCCAAACTGCTCGGCGATTGCCGCCTCGAGGATAACCCCCTCTCCCCGGCCAAACTTTTCCCATGCATCAGCCGGTCGGGTCTCAACATTCCCGTAAAAGGGGTAAGCCGGGTCAACCGCACGGACATTAACCAATCGCGACCCCTCACCACGGGGAAAGAAGATCATTGTCATGAAGCTGACCTCGACCGCACGCTCACCGGGCAAACCCTTGATAATTTGCTCCGCTTTTGCCTGTCGTTCAGAGAGCTCTCCTTCCGCTCCTGCTGCCTGATGTCCATCATGAAAAGGCTTTCTGGAGCGCAATAACAAGTCGGCCCCGAGCAATTCCTTGGCCTTTATCTCAATGGTATCGCCAAG
>JAAESJ010000541.1 GCA_024229495.1 Verrucomicrobiaceae bacterium
GGGCACAGCACTTCCAAAATACCAGTTCACCAACGCGGGGTTCTGTGAAAGAATATGTCATTCCAAGTGCAGAAGAAAGCCGTCAGACAAGCCATTTCCGCCAGCATACTTGCCCTCACCTTCCACACGCTGTTGACGATTTCGGAAGCCGGGGAGGATGCCCGCGGACACTGGGCATTCCAACCACTCATGGAGCCGGAAGTCCCTGCCGTGCAGGATACCTCCTGGGTCCGTACACCCATTGACTCCTTCATTCTCGCCACTCTTGAAAGCAGGGGCCTGCACCCGGCGGCGGTCGCCGACAAGCGAACATTCCTGCGACGCCTGCACATTAACCTCACGGGACTTTCCCCCAGCTTTGAGGAGGTCGAGGCGTATAGCGCGCCTGCCGGTGGCGACTCGCAATCCGCCATCAAAAGACTCCTCGCCTCTCCCCGATTCGGCGAGCGCTGGGCCAGGCATTGGCTCGACATCGCAAGATATTCCGACACCAAGGGATATGCCTACTCACCCGAGGAATTCAACTTCGTACATGGCTGGTTATACCGGGACTGGGTGGTTAGCGCGTTTAATGAGGACCTTCCCTTTGATCAGTTTTTGATGCGTCAACTGGCCGCCGATCAACTCCTCGCGCTGGGAGAATGCGATCTCTCAGACCTCGCCGCAATGGGATTTTTAACACTGGGCCGACGCTTTATCGGGGTTGAGCAGGACATTATTGACGACCGCATTGACGTGGTGACCAGGGGAATGCTGGGATTGACCGCATCATGCGCACGTTGCCATGATCATAAATACGATCCCATCCCGACATCGGACTATTACGCCCTTTACGGGATCTTCGACAGTTCCTGCGAGAAACTGGTCGCCCTCCGGGAGCCCGGCGACGCGGAACTGGCAAAGCGGCGCTCCCGTCTCAACGCAGAATTCGAGAAACATGCAAAACAGACCGGGCAGCGCTTCCTTAAGCGTGCCGGTGATTACCTGGTTGCCGCGCTGGACATCTCCAAGGTTCCCGGCCCGGATTTTGCGGAGATCCTTGGTAAAGATGAACTCAATCCCGAGCAGATACGCCGCTGGCACGAATACCTCTCACAGGCAGACAAGTCCGATCATCCCGTATTCTCTCCCTGGAAGGTGCTGACCAAAATCAAGCCGACTGACTTTACCGGCGGGAAGGCGGGCAATTTGCTGCGTGACATAAAGAATGTCGACCCAGTGGTCATGAATGCCCTGAGCACACCGCCACTGGAAAGCCTTGAGGATCTCGCACAGCGTTACGGGAAACTGCTCAACGAACATGCGGAACACCCCGCAATTGCCGGCATCCTGCATGGACCCGGGTCACCGGTGGCACTGCCGCGCCGGCATGTGCACGACGTCGAGTGGCTTCTCGATGACGATGCAAGGAAGACACTGAAAAAAATGCTCGCCGATGTCGAGCGCCGCATCATCGAGTTGGGTGAATCGGCTCCACATGCCGTTGTCATGGAAGACCTGCCTGTCGCGCAGAATGCCCGGGTGCTTGTGCGTGGAGATTATTCCACCCAAGGTGACGAGGTGCCGCGCGGTGCGCCGGAAATCCTCGGCGGAAAGCCGTTTACCAAGGGATCAGGCCGACTCGAGCTCGCTCGAGTAATCGCCGACAAAAACAACCCCCTGACTGCGCGCGTTGCCGTTAACCGTATCTGGCAGCACCATTTCGGCACCGGCCTGGTCAGCACCCCGAGCGATTTCGGATTGCGCAGCGAGATTCCCAGCCATCCGCGGCTTCTCGACTACCTCGCGCACCACCTGATCAAGAACAATTGGTCGCTCAAGAGTATTCATCGCCTGATCGTGAGCTCCGCAGTCTACATGCAGGCATCCTCGCCGACACCCCTTGCCAGGCAAATGGATCCGGAAAACCGCATGCTTTCATACTATCCGCGACGGCGCCTGGATTTCGAGGCCATGCGCGACGCGCTGCTGGCCGCCTCCGGGGAACTCGACCTGAGCATCGGGGGTAAACCCGGGGCACTGCTCGGCAGCTCATCCACTCCTCGACGCAGCCTCTACGGGCGCATCGACCGCAAGTTTTTACCCAGCACC
>JAAESJ010000542.1 GCA_024229495.1 Verrucomicrobiaceae bacterium
GCCATGTTTCGAATCCTTCACTGGTTTGGCCCGTGCAGCGAGGAAGCCAGTGAAACGCAAGCGACTGGCCTGCTTTTATTTGCCAGATGGTGTTCCTATGCCGTTGGAAAAGGATCCCTCTTTCAAGGACTGGAGTTGGTTCCCGCACGGCAAAGGCAAAGATTTTACTTTTACTAAATGTATGGAGACTCTCGAACCGTTACGTGATGATTTGACGGTCTTTTCCGGGTTATCACATCCAGCGGTTCGACGTGTTCATGGACATGCTAATGCGGATCAATTTTTGACTGGGGCTGATACTGGAGCCGACGGAGATTATCAAAACAGTATTTCGCTTGATCAGGTCTTTGCTGAACATGCTGGCAAGCATACTCGTCATGCTTCGCTGGTCCTGTCTACTGACGGTGGAACCGGGTCCCCGCGTGGAGCTCACACGATGTCCTATAACCGACACGGTAGGCCAATTCCTGCTGAGCATAAGCCCAAGCGTATTTTTGATATGCTCTTCGAGAAGTCCGGCCCTGATGCCGCTCAACGTCTTGCCCTGAGTCAGAGTGCGCTCGATGATCTGATGGAGGATGCCCGGTCGCTTGGGCGGTCCCTATCCAAACGAGATCAGGAAACCCTTGCTGAATATCTCCAGTCGGTGCGTGACACCGAGGTGAAAATTGAGAGATCCAAGAGATGGTTGAATATTCCTATGCCACGAGTGGATGTGGATCATCTGAAACTCGACATTACACCTGAGGATCCACGCACGTTTTTACAGACGATGTACGAGTTGATTTATCTCGCTTTTAAAACTGAC
>JAAESJ010000543.1 GCA_024229495.1 Verrucomicrobiaceae bacterium
ATCCGGTTGTTGTCCCTAGAGCTTTTTGATTGAGATATTGCGGTAGGCTACCGAGGCACCATGATCCTGAAACCCGATGTGCCCTTCGCGCTTGAAGTCCTTCAGCGCAGTCTTGAACTTATTCTTGGAACCATCAGGGTTTTTGCCCGGGGTGCTCCACTTGTCCAGGTCCATTTCGCTGATAATCTCACCGTTTAGCTTTACGCTGATCATATTTCCCTTGGCCGTGATCTCCATCTTGTTCCATCCATCAGTGGCATTGTTCTTCTTGGGTGCGACAAGGTCATAGATCGCACCAACCGAATGCTTGTTCGGGCCACCGGGTTTGTTGACTTGGATTTCAATTCCGGTTTGAACCGGGTTTTTCGGGTTATCTGTGCGGAAGAACACCCCGCTGTTGCCGCCGGTCTTGAATTCAAGGGAGAGGATAAAGTCGCCGAAGCGCTCCTTGCTCCAAATGTCACCGCTCTTGCGCTTGCCTTGGAGATTACCGTCAACCACCACCCATTTGGAGGCATTCCCTTCGCGATCCTGCCACCCGCTGGAATCTTTACCGTTAAAGAGAGGTTTTGCTTTTTCCTGTGAAAAGGCCAATGCAGAAAGGGCGAGGGAGAAAATAACAATTATTCGAGTCGTCATGGTCAGAGATTTTCTCAGTTCTCATCCAGTTGTCGAGCATGAGTTTTCCCGTTAATGCTCAACGGGAAAAACTGGTCAGGACTGCGGTTGATTGCAGGTTCCTGATATTGATGGATGCCGACAGTCTTACTCGGATAAGAGGTTTTAAGCGAAAAGTTCGCTGATCGCTTCCGCCTTGACCAGCTCCCTTGGCTGGTTGAGGTGGTTGTAGACAATGGTTTCCGGGTCAATTCCGAATGCCTGGTATATCGTGGCAAGCAACTCTCCGGGATGTACCGGGTTTTCCACCGGGGCGGATCCGGTTTTGTCGGATTTCCCGTGCACGTAGCCCCTCTTAATTCCTGCGCCCGCAACGAGTCCGGTATAGCAGTAGGGCCAGTGGTCACGACCGTCAGCGCTGTTGCCGTTTCCTGATGTGCTTACGCCTTTTTGCGGACTGCGGCCGAATTCTCCAATGGCTACGACCATGGTATCTTCCAACATTCCGCGCTCATCAAGATCGGAGATCAGTCCTGAGAGTGCCTTATCGAGCATTGGTCCGGACTGGTTCTTCATGCGTTTGGTCAGATCCTTATGATGGTCCCATGAGTGGTTATCGGAGTTGGCTACCTTCGGCCAGATGACCTCCACGACCCGTGTTCCGGCCTCAACCAGTCGGCGAGCCAAAAGACAACTGTCACCAAAGGAAGTATTACCGTAGCTTTCACGGGTTCTCATTGACTCCTTCTCGAGCGCGAACGCATCACGAGCCTTTCCTGAAATGATCAGGTTGAGTGCCTGATCATAATATTCATTGAGCTTGAAGTCCTTAACGGCATTCTCAACCTTGTTCATCTTGCCGGAAAGGGTATCCCGCAATGATGCCCTGCGCTTGAGCCTTGCGGTAAAGACATCGGGACGTAATTGAAGGTCATCAATCTTGATGCGTGTCATTTTCTTCATGTCCATGTCTCCGCCGCTTGGGTAGAGGGTATAGGGGTCGAAAGCTTTGCCAAGGAACCCCGCCGTGCCACCTTTGCCAACGACATTGGATTCCTGCAGCGGTCGCGGCATCATGACGAAGGGTAACATCGGTTCGGTTTGAGGTTTCAACCTGATCAGGTTTGACCCGAAATTTGGAAAGTCCTTTGGTGATGGAGGCTCGAGTTGCCCGGAGGGTGAGACCTTATCGGTAGTGTAGCCGGTCATCATCTGGTAGATGGCCGCGGTATGGTTAAACAACCCGTTGGGTTCGTAGCTCATTGAGCGAATCAGGGTGAACTTGTCATTGACCTTGGCAAGCTCAGGAAGGATTTCTGTAAAGTGGACGCCCGGAACCTTTGTGGGGATGGTATTGAAGGCTGATCGCACATTGTCCGGTACATCCTTCTTGGGATCCCACAGGTCGATGTGGCTTGGACCACCTTGCAGGTAGAGCATGATGATGGATTTGGCCTTGCCGCCACCGGTAGAGGCGTTGGCGTTAGCCTTGGCCTTTAGCTCCAGCATCGAACCAAGGCTCAATCCCAATATTCCCGAGCCTCCAACCCGCAGGAAGTCACGGCGAGAGGGCGCGAGGTTTTTATCACAGAGGTCTTTACCGGGATCGCCTAGAATTCTGAACATTGCTGATATTGATCGGGTTATATTTTACTCACCTGTAGAATAAGGCGAGGGAAGGATGGTGTAAATAGCTGATTTGCAGCCATGAATACTGATAATAGCGTATTTTTCAATAGTCCGTGATGGATCATAACCATGGCGTAATCTCATTTAGTTAATTATGATCACTGATATGATGAAGAAATTCCGATTCTTTGCCCTGCTGTTAATCCCTATTGCTGTTCAAGGGGTTGCTTCAGGGCAGGGCCGTGAAGGCAGGCGAGGAGGCGATGAAAACATGCCACAGGTTGGTAGCCTCATCCCGGAGGTCAGTGTAGTGGATGCGCAAGGTGGCAGTTTCCCGTTGCGGGAAAAACTCAAGGGCCGCCATGCAGTGATTGTTTTCGGGTGCCTGACATGACCCCCCTTCCTGCGTAATGTTTCCGGTCTGGAGGCGATATATCATGACTATCAGGAGAAGAGCGATGAAGTTTCGTTTTACTACGTCTATAAATCCCTTGCTCACCCGGAACGTGACCGGTTGGTGCAACCTGTTACTATTCAGGAGCGCTTGGCGCATGTGTCCGCTGCACGCAGGCAACTGGACACGAAGATTCCATGGTTGGCAGACACGATGTCCAACACCCTGAAGCATGCCTTAGGTGACCGACCCAATTCAGAATTTATTATTTCCCCGTCAGGTAAAATCCTAGTCGCTCGTAGTTGGAGTGATCCGGAAATGCTGAGGGCTGACCTGGAGAAACTTGTCGGAAAAACCAAGACTCTCACGAATCCCTCTGATCTTGATCGTAAACCACAGGCCGCAATTCCCAACAAGATTGCAAGCGGTGTTGTGCCGAGGGTGGAGAAACCCGAGGGGGCTTCGGCAGTGGTTGCAAGGCCGGTAATCAACAAGGATGAGGCGGGCGGAAAAGAAGAGGTTTTTTATGCCAAACTGCGTGCCGAGGCGGACAGGGGCTTACTGACGGAGGGGAAAGGAAAGCTACATATAGGCTTTCACCTTGACCCTATCCACACGGTGCATTGGAACAATCTGGCGGATCCCCTTCGTTTTGAGATTCTGGCACCGAAGGGTGTTGAACTGAGCATGATCAAAGGTGTTGCTCCCGAGGTGAAGGCTTCCTCGGATATTGACCCGCGTGAGTTTCTCATTGATGTGGATTACGGAAGTGGAAAACTTGAGCAACCGCTTAAAATCAAGGTGTCTTATTTTGCCTGTGATGACGAGGAGGGGTGGTGCAGGGCTGTTAGCCATCAATATGAGATTGAGATCAAGCGTGACCGGGACGCCGGCAGCGTGCGCACTGCCCGGGCGGGTGGGGGTTTTGGCCGGCAACGCCCCGCCGGTCGTGGTGGAGCCCAGCAACGTCGGAAGCCTGACATGAAGGAGTTGTTTTCCCGGATGGATACCGACGGGGACGGAGTGATTACAAAGAGTGAAGCGCGTGGTCCCATGATTGATCGCTTCGATCTGATGGATACTGATCGTAACGGCAGCATAAGCAGGGAGGAAATGAGTAAGCGCTTTGAGCGCATGCGGGATTCCGGTAATCGTTCGCGCCCGCCGCGCTAACGCGTGAGCTCGCCGCTTTATTACGCGGGCTTATTATTCTCGTTTAAAGCCGGCTAACGGTTAAAGAGAAATGCAGGGGTGTTGATGATTGCCCAGGCAATATCCTGTGCCCCGGTGAGCCTCTTCTGGTTCTTCTGTTGCTCGCTTAATGCGATGTCCTTGCGTAATTGTTCCATCGTTGAATCAACCGGTAGCGGGCTCTCAGCTTCCTTGATCTTGCCTTCCAGATCAGCCAGCTTTGGGTCTGCTTCACGAGCTTTCTTGGCTTCAGCTACTGCCTGCACAAGGTTTTTAAGATCCGTATTGTTTTCACGGTAATACTTGGTGAGTTCTGCCTTGTCCTGATCGGTTCGTGTTGCTTCCGCCTTGGCGAGGATGCCGGTGATGTTCCCCGGTAAACCGAAGTTGATCGGCTTTGGAGAGTTGGTAATTGAGATACGGAATCGGCCAATATTCCACCTGTTTCCCTTGTATTGCTGATCGAGGTCAAAACGCAACAGGCGCCTGCCGGTATTCGCAGCAGAGCCTTTCACCTCAAAGGTGGCGGAATGGCTCTTGGCCATTTGCGGTGCAATTCCCCAGCCATTGTTCTCTGCAGCCCTGTTGCCGTCGATGGCAGTGGCCACGGGATAACCGTCCTGACTGAAGTCGGCCTTGGCGTTTTCCAGCTGAAGTTTCACTTGCTTGGGACTGTCACTGCGCCTGAGGCGCATGGCATCAATGAAGACATCAGAGTTACTTTCCGAGGGATCAATCCTGATTGAGGTCAGTTCCGCATCAGTTTCAAAATAGAAGCGGTAATTACCCCAGCCTTTCTTGCCGCGAGGGAGTGTGAGGCGCGTTGAGCGAGTCTCGCTGATTGCTTCGTCTTTTTTGGTTGTCCAGAACAGCTGGGCGTGCGCCTTTCCCTTACCTGGAAACTCTGCTTTCAGGTCGAGCATGAAACTGCCCGCAGGGGCAGAGATGTCGGTGATGAAATGAGGATCCTTGCCCTTGCTTAGGAGTTTCAAGGTGCCGTTTTCCACCTTCAGGTCGAGTTGGTTTGCGCGTCCCCAGCCCTGGGTGTCACCCGGCTTGTCGAAGCCCCATATGTTTACCGCTTTCCAGTCTTCGTTGGCGGGTGTTGGCCGGCTGAAAACATCAAACTCGGTGAGCACGAAGTTACCGTCGTTATCGGCACGACCGGGCCCTTTCTTGGGCAAGCGCTCGTCCGGGAGTGCCTCAATCCTGATGCCGGTAATGCTCTTCATCTCCGTGGTTCCGAAGACATGGTATTTCCCCCGTGCGCTCTTGCCGGAAGCGTAGATGGAACTGTCATTCTCGAGTTCCAGTCGTGAGCCGCTGGTGGCGTTGAAAGCAATAGGTGTGATAACCTGCCAGTTTGAGTCATCACTGCTTGCCTTGGACCACACTGCAATCTTCTCAGGGAGAGAAACCTCGAAATCCTTAAGCGATTTTTCAGCCGCGGAAATACGCTCAGCCTGCTCCCTGTCCAGTTTGGCTTCACGTTCAGCCACTCCTGCCTGATATTCCTCCAAAGCACTCTTGGCGGCTGAGATTCGCGTTTGTCTTGCAGCTTCGGCCTTGTCCGTTTCAACCTTTAGCTCAGCTTCACGAGTTGCCAGTGATGCGACGAGGGACTGGTGATCATTATCAATATTGTCAATGAGTGACAGGCTTGAGGTGAGTTCATCATTGGTGGCCGGGCGGGCCAGCAGACGCATAAAGATTTCGTTAACAAGCTTGTTGTTGTTGTCAGTTTCCTTGACCAGCCTTGGAAGGATGTTGTTCTGGTCACTGATGGCATTGCCCACCGTTGGGCCGGAGACCAGTGCCATGATTGGACCGAGTTGCAACCCGTTGCTGCGCTCGCATTCACAGGCGCTCTCACGTACCGGCCGACCGGCAGTATCGAGAAATCCGTCAGGCAACTTAATGCCAACATCAGGCAGTTCCGCTGCGCGGGTTCCGGCAGGGACGCCGGGCAGCTTTTGCTGGGCTCCAAGTGCGGTATAAATGGTGTCATAGAGTGCTTCAGCGGGTAGCCTGCGTGCCTTCGCGTGGGAGAAGTTGATGGCATCGTCTTCATTCCATCGGTTGGTGGCGATCGAAAGTTGATAGGTGCGTGATTTGCAGATCAGTTTTAGTACATGCTGGACATTAAACCCGCTTTTGATGAATTCCTCACTCAGGTGGGCGAGCAATTCCGGGTTGCTTGGAGGATTTCCTGCACGGATGTCATCGAGTGGCTCGATGATCCCGGTTCCCAGCATGTAACCCCAAAGGCGGTTGACGTAGCTTGAGGAAAAATACTGATTCTCGGGCGAAGTAATCCATCCCGCGAGGGTTTCACGCCGTGTCTTGTTCTCTGCAGCCTTTGCTCCTGCGAGATAAGGGAATGACGGAGCTGTCACTGCACCGGTGCGCTCGTGTTTTACTTCCCCATCGGTTTTATCTGAGATGATTTCATAGAGCGGTTTTGCACCTTCCACTGCGGTACCTCCGATTTTCTTATTCCCTGATGCCGGATCCTGTTTGCGTTCCACTTGTGCGAAGTAGGCAGAGAGTTGGTAATATTGATCCTGCGTCCAGCGTTCAAAAGGATGATCGTGACACTTATTGCAGTTGAATCGAGTCGCGAGGAAAAGGTGCGTTGTATTTTCCATCAGGTTTTCCGGGCTGCGCAGGATTTTGAAATATGAGGCAGCCGGGTTGGTCTTGTTGGACCCCGAGGCAGTGATGATTTGCTCTACAAAATCATTGTAAGGGGTATTGGCCTGGATCTTTCCGCGAATCCATTCCCGGAGGGCAACTGCTCCCTCGGCGCCCAGGAACTTGCGGTTGACCTGCATGAGGTCAGCCCACTTGTTGGTCCAGTGGCTGACGTATTCCTTGGAGCCGATCAACTTGTCAATAAGGGCATCGCGCTTTTCCCGCTGTGGTTTTTGATCTTCGACAAATGCCAAGACGGCTTGGGCTGAAGGCGGGAGCCCCGTGATGTCAAGATAGGCTCGCCGAATGAACTCATAGTCATCACAGAGAGCCGATGGAAGAATCTTCATGCGCTTCCATTTTTCTGCGGCTAATTCATCAATACGGTTGTTTGATGGTGGTTGTTGCCAGGCAAAGCCTTCACGATCACCCATCACGGTTACCGTGGTTGCGGCATAGTTGCCTTCAAAACGCACAAGTATTGGAGCTTCCCCCCTCCGCAAGGTTGTAATCAAGGCCGGCTTGTCCTTCTCCGGTTCAGCCACTTCAGAGTTGCCACTGGCAACGAAGGCCTCGCGGGTTACATCACGGATGATCCCATCTGCATACGTGGCGGTGACACGCATTTGTTGCAGCGTCCCAATCTTCTGGACGACCGGGTTTTTGGGAAAAACCTCTATTTTTGTGACACGCGGTGTTGAAGGTTCAAACTTGACCCCGCTCGCAATCCATTTACGGAGGATTTTATAGTAGTTGGACCCGAGCTTGGTCACCTGAGATCCTTCATGTGGCACGGCGGCTGTTGCCTTCAGCAGCATCAGGCTTGCGTCCGGTGCAGCAAGGTTGACTCTTCGGGAACCAAGGTCATCGGTAAGCGCCCGTATATCATATATCGGATCATAACCCCGCAAGGAAAGCTTGAAGCCGTTCTTGCCGTCTTTAGCTCCATGGCAGGTTCCCGCATTGCAGCCGAGGCGGGATATCACTGGCATCACATCACGGATGTAATCAACCTTAACGTCGGCATTGATTCCTGTGACGGTAACAGGGATAGAGTTTTTCTTGCCACCGATATTCAGGATGATGTTGGCCTTGCCGTTTTTGGCGGCTTCCACTATGCCAAGCTCATTAATGGTCACTGCGTCACCCTCGACTTTGATGTCAGCCATTCGGGTGGCATCAATGGAGGTTCCCGTCTCAAGTTGTGCGGTTGCAATGATCTGGCTGTATGCAAATGGCGAGTTAAGGTGAATTTCTTGAGGTACTACCGAGAACGATTTTACCTGCGCTTCTTCAGGGGCTCCCCCTGCAGGAGAAATGGTCAGGAATATAAAGCTTGAGTATGAGATGGCGTAGAAAAGTGCTTTCATTGCTTTAAGGAAGTCTAGAAGGATAGATTTGTGTCGGCAAGGAGCCATTTCGGTTAACGGCGCTGGCTTAAGGATGCTTGCGGGATGTTCAGTGAAACTGATTTAATAAGTGAGTGCTTATGGATTGAGCTTTACGGGAATGAAGTCGGTGACCTGATTTCCGTTTGCTGATTGATAAATGCGGATGTGTCCATCAGATCCGGCAGCGGCCAGATGCTGGCCGTCTGGCGAGAAGCTCAGGGCGTAGATGCCAGCTGTGTCAGAATTGATCTCGGACATGACCTGGATGCCGGCCTTGAAGTATCCCTCAAGCTTACTTTTCTCCCCACCATTGCGCTGATGAGTCGGTTTCTTGATGATGCCATCAATGTCTCCCGGGACCTTGTAGTTAGGGTCAATCCCGTAGATATGGATTGCGCCTTTACCGTCCAGGCTGCTTCCGGCTGCGATTTTCGTTCCATCGCTACTCCATTCAACAGCAAAGATGCGCCCTTTCAGGGGAGGGAGATTCCATAACTGGTTGGAATCATCACCGATCTCGCGTTTCTTGACGCGTTGCATACGGTAGATTTTCGGAATGCCATCGGCTCCGCCGAACAGGATTTCATCACGCATGGGATGACGTGTTACCGAGAGGATTCCTCCCTTGAGGGCTTTCGGCGTGATGGAAGTGATGTTGTCTATGAAACGTTGCTCATCAACCTTTGTGAGCTTTGCGCTCATGTCCCTGCCGACCGACACGAGGTAGTCCCCCTTGGTTGAAAATACAGTGTCGATGGGCCAGTCATTGTGACTGCCCATAAAGAGCACTTCGCTGCCGTTTTTTGTGTCAATGGCTCTGACGGTATTGTCGGTACACCCGAAGGCCACCATATTGCCGTCTGGAGACCAGCTGCCACCGAATACTGTGTCAAATGTGACCGGAGCCGAGAGTATCAGTTTGTGTTTTTCAACATCCCATATTTGCACTTCCCCCATGCGTGCCGGTGAACCTCCGGTGACGGCGAGTTTCTTCCCGTCTGGAGAAAACGCCACAGACTCAATGCGCTCGGAAAGGCCCACAAGGCGCGCGATCATTCCTGACCCGTCAGCCTTGTGAAGGATGACCTCATGGAAACCGGGGACGGCCAACAGCTTTCCATCCGGTGAATAGTCGAGTGAGGTGATAACAGGAGGAAGGATGTAGTCGGGAGGATTGTCTACCGAGTATCGCTCCTTTGCGCCCTCGGGGGTGTCATCCTTAGCTCCCTCGGAGATCCATCGTTTCACAATGGCGATTTCCGTTTCGTGGAGAGGATCTTTCTTTTGTGGCATTTCAGCCTCACCATCGACCGGTGTAATCAGTTCCATGAGGTAGCTTTTATCGGGCTGGCCGGCCACGATTGCCGTTTCCTCGCTATCACCACCGGCGAGGAGCTTTGCGAAATCGGTCATTATGTAATCACCCTTTGCCTTGGAGGGTTGGTGACATCCCTGACAGTTGGCCTGGAAAATCGGGCGAATGTCTTTGTAGTAGCTGACCAGTGATTCGCCGGTTTCCGGGGCAGATTGCCCGGCTTTAAGGGCAAAAAGGAAAACTGCCGCGATCGTGGTCAAGCATTTCATCCTGTCAGGCTACTTGATTTAGGTTTTTTGTTCAAGCCCCAAGGACGTTTGTTGACTTCCTTCTTGCAAGGAAGGGATGGGCCACAACCGTGAGCAGGATAATAGCTGATCCCAGATAGAACATGGGGCCCAGCTGCTGGTGTTCCATGAAAAACAGGGCAGCAAGGATGATGCCGTATACCGGCTCAAGGTTGTATGCGAGATGGACAGTAAAAACAGTCAACCTTTTCAGCAATTCAATATACTGGGCGTATGCATACACGGTACAGAAGGAGGCAAGCAGCAGTAACCATCCGGCATCCGAGAGAGAGGGGATTAAATTCGGAGGGACACCCCTCTTGATGGTAAGTATTGTAATGGCCGTCACACAGAACAGGGTTGCGCCGGCCATCTGGTGAAGAGCAATGATATAATGATGATAATTCCTGGAGAACCGGCTATTGAAGATAGAGAAGGTGGTTGCCACGCCTGCTGATACGACAGCGATTAACAGCCCATGCATATACATGAATTCCCCGCCGGTAATGATTGCGATGGCTGCGATCATCACAATGCCTATCGCGACATTGTATTTCTGGAAACGGCGTTCCCTGATGAGCAGAGGTTCGAGGAATGCAGTCCAAAGAGTGGCCGTGGCCATGCCGATCATGCAAACCGAGACATTGGCCAGTTCGACGGCGAGGAAGAACAGCGTCCAGTGCAATCCCAGGAGAAGCCCATTAGCGATTAATTGAATTCTTGCCTTCAGGGAGACGCGTTGCGCGATCCTCAGGCAGAAAATCAGCAACGCCAATATCAGGCCGGCTGAGGCAACCCTGTAGGTGACGATAACGGTGCTCTCAAGATTGATTAATCGGCCGAGAATGGCAGTGAATCCCCAGAGGATAACGACCAGGTGGAGCTTGACGTAGTCTTTTGGCACGCGGGATTGGTGTTACCGACCGTGATGCGTCCCGGGGCATTGAGATTTACCTGCAAGGCCAAAGACGTGGGTTGCCTGCAGGATCCTGCCTGCGTGGCACCGGTTTCTCCTTGGCATAGGCCGATAGGTGAGGTGGCGGGTTATCCTTTTAACCCCAACCGTGGGCATCACGGACCTTGATCATGGCATCCAGGATGGTGTTCCAGGTGGAGCCTTCCTCGAGCATGGCGTTGGGGAACATGCAACCATCCCAGCAGATGTGTTCGATGCCGCGTTCAGGGGCATCTTTTAACCAGTAACCTGCCGCTTTGACGATATCGAGTTTTCCGTTCGGGTCATCTGCAGGGCAATGCTTTCCGGTTTTGTCATGCGTTCCTGCACCATGAACGGTACCATCATTTTGAGCGACATGGAAGTCGATGGTCCACGGGCGGAGCTTGTCAGTCATCTGTTCATAGGCAGGCCAGAACTGCTCGTCGGTGTAGCCCTCCTGAACAAGAGAGTGCTCCGGGGCGTTATATCCCAGAGTGTATAAGTAGGTGTGAGCAAGGTCTGCCTGGAAACCCAGTGCCTCGGGCATGCCAACCCCCTCCAGAACATCAAGCATGTCTTTCCAGCTGTGCATGCCTGCCCAGCAAATCTCGCCCTCAGCGGCAAGGCGCTCACCGTGGTCGGCGGCTATCTTAGCCGCTTCCCTGAACGTGCTGACGATTTGCGCAGTGTTAGCCTGTGTGTCTTCGCGCCATTTCTCGACGCCGAATTCTGCAGAATCGATTCGGATGACACCGTATTTTCGGGCACCATGCTCATTGAAAACCTTTGCGATGCGGCAGGCCATCTTCACGGCATCCAGAAATTTACCACGTTGCTCTTCGTTGCCCATGGCGGAGTCGCCGATTGTGCCCGGCCAGACTGGCGCAACCAGTGAGCCGATGTCGAAACCGTGAGCGGAAATTCGATCCGCAATTTCCTTGAGTTCATCGTCACTGGCTTTCGGATCGGTGTGAGGGAGGAAGAGGAAATAGTCAATGCCGTCGAACTTGGTTCCTGACACTTCTGCTGCTGCGGTCAGTTCCAGCATACGCTCAAGGCTTATGGGTGGTTCCTGGCCTTCTTCGTCGCCTTTACCGACAAGGCCGGGCCACATTGCGTTATGGAGTTTCGGTGCTGGGTTGCTCATGGTGTGAATAGAAATTTTTTACGGGTTATTTGATGAGTCAATTCTGGAGGAAGTCGTGGCACAGGGCAAGGGTGTTATTGCAAGAAGTGTCAGCTTAATGGCCTGCTTGGTTTTATAGGAACGGTATCATCACTATTGCTTAATAGTGTGCAATTTGTAATTTTCCCCGGATATTGATGAGCTATTCTGGAATATTTTCCCCTCGTATTATTGCTGTCCGGGAGATTATGACTGACAGGGCCAATTGATTTTTATGCATTTAAACAGCAAATTGCTCTTCAAGAAATATGCGGTTGAGCATTTCAAGGAAAACCAGAGCATACTGGAGATAGGTCCAACCGGATACCCGTCATATTATTCCCAGTTAGTTAACATACCATCGTTGAAATGGCATACACTGGACATTGGAGAGACCTATATTAGGCAAGGGCACGTGAACCCCTCACACATTGTGAGTAAGGAAGAGTATCATTACCCGGTTGATGATGGTGCGTTTGATATTGTCCTATCCGGCCAGGTGATGGAGCACGTCAGAAACATTTGGCGATGGGTTGATGAACTCAAAAGAATCACCAGGGATAATGGACTCATTATAATAATCAGCCCGATAAGCTGGTCCTATCATGAGGCGCCCGTTGATTGCTGGCGGATATATCCGGAAGGGATGAAGGCGCTGATGGAGGAAAAGGGGCTAAAGATTATCGAATGCTGTTTTGAGTCGCTGGAAGAAGATTTTTTTAGCAGCAGGGTTAAAACCCGGCCGGGAAATTCTATCCTGAACCTGGATGGTGAGAGGTCTTTTCCCTGGAAGCTCATAGAGTTAAGCCACTCCATTCCGCTGCTGAACAAATTTTGCAGACGGGTTCCCGTCTCTTTTGACAACATATGTGTCTGCCGGAAGTGAAATGCCACCAGGGCGACTTACGTCTTCCTGAAGGGAAAAGGTAAATTCGCTTACTTTTGGTTATCGCCTTCGACGGCTATTCCAAGAGTATCCTGAAGATCGCTAAGAAGTTGCTCGAGGACCGTCTTATCAAGGATTTTTCCGCCATTTGAACCGACAATGTAGATGGTATCGATGGCAGCCCCGCGTGTCGTTGTAATGCGCGCATTGGTAACTTCCAGGTTAAGTTTTCCGATGGTGGAGAATATATTGTGGAGTAGGCCAAGTCGGTCGATGGCTTGAATCTCAAGAAGGGTGAATTCCGGGCTGGAGTCGTTGTTGAGGTAGACTCTTTGCGGAAATTGGTCGGCGATATCATGCCAGTCATGGAGATCGTCATCCGCCTTATCAATGAGCATATTGTAGTCGGGTTCCTCCCCGCTTAATCCCGTGCGCAGGAGACTTTCGATTTTTTCCTGGCGGTAGCGTGAATTAACAGGTTCAAAATCCGTTGTGCAGATACGGAATATATCAAACACTACGCCATCGCTTCGCGCGATGATTTCAGCAGACAGGATGTTCACTTTATGCGCGGATAAGGCACCTGAGATATGGGCCAGCAACTTGTGCCTGTCGTGCCATATGACGGTGAATTCACTGCACCCCTGTTCAGGAATTGCCCGCCAATGAAGAATTGGTTCCGGGTCGATTTCGGCAAATGCCCAGTTCTTAAAGTAATCAATGAGTAATTCGATGTGCCTGATTACGTGTATGCCTTCCCGTCGCATAAAATAGCGCGCTGGCATTTCCTGAAAATGGGCAACGACGGTGCTGGCATGGCTTTCAGGCATTGTATTAAGCACTTCGTCGAGGAGTGCTTTTTGAGCGTTGCTTCGCCGCTTGGCGAATGCCTTGGCATCTTCAAGGTATTCCCTTGTCTCCTGATAGAGGATACGCAGTGGAGCCTCCTTGGTCTCCGTCCAGCTTTCCTCATTGGTTCCCCTGGAATCGGCATATGTCAGGAGCATCAGATGATCGAGTTGGCGATGGGAGCCGATAATCTGGGCAAAGTTGGCGATGGTTTGCGGGTCATCGATATCCTTGCTATTGGCTGTTCGCCACAGCTCAAGGTGTGAATCGACAAGGAAGAGGAGCAGGCGACGGCGCTTGGTCTTCAGGGAGAAGCGTCTGGCTATTCCCTGTGCCAGGACAGTGCTTTCATCATCATGATGCGCCCTGTTCTTGGCTCGTCCTGAATCATGAAGGAGAATCGCAAGGTAGATGATATAAGGATCGTCGAGTTCGTTGAAAAGTTTTCGGTAGATCGCCCGCCTGCGGTCATCGGCCACGGAAAGAGCATCGAGTTCCTCAATGACCCGCAGGGTATGTTCATCTGCAGGATAGCGGTGGAAGAACTCGTGTTGCACGAGATTGGTCAGAGCACCGAATTCGGGGATGTAGCGACCGAGGACACCAGCTCGGTGCATTTGGCGCAGGGCTCTGCCTACATCACCCTTGCGAGAGAGGATAGCCTCGAAAGTGTCCCTGTTGGAGTCACGATAACGGAACTTTCTGTCGATAAGGTTCCAACTGCGCTGGATCAGTGAGAATAACGGGGGGGCAAGGCGAAGATGCCTGAGCTGGGAGTGCTGGAAGATTCGCATCAGGCGGTCTGGGTCTTCCTGAAAGACAGTATTCGATTCGTAGTAGATGCGGTTATTCTTTGCGATAAAGCCGTCAAAGTGCTCAACCTTGAACTTTCTCCGGGCCAGAAAGCCAATAACCGGTGCCTTGGTGTCCTGTTCCCGTTCTTCGAGATAGAAACGGTCGCCCAGCTCTGCTGCACGCTGGAACAGGTTGCTGGTATGGGTGTAATAGTCCCGCATGAAGGCCTCGATTTTACGCAACATGTCTCGTTGCGGGTAACCGAGATTTCTGGCGACTTCACCCTGAAGCCGAAGGGTGAGTATATCCGTTGAACGCTTCTGGATGTAATGCATTTCCGTGCGAACCCTAAGCAGGAAATTGTAGGCCTTGCGCATTTCGCGGTAGGTGGTGGTTGTCAGCAACTTTAAGTTGATGAGGTCTTTTAAATTTGTGGTGCCACGACGGACATAGCTTAGCCAGATAAGGTTGTGGTAATCACGCAGGCCGCCGCAACCCTCCTTGACGTGAGGTTCCTGGAGCAGCGGCGTCCCGCTGTGTTTCAGATGGCGCAACCGAATATCCTCGAGCCGGGTCTTAAGATAATTGCGCTTGTAGCCGTTGATGCAGTGTTTCTGGAATAATTGAAGCATCTGTGCATATAGCTGTTCGTCACCAAACAGAAGCCGGGATTCTATGATTGAGGATTTCGTCCGGTCATCCGAATTCGCTTCCTTGATGGTTTCCCTGATGGAACGAACGGAATGGCCGACCTTAAACCCGCAATCATAGAGCATGTAGAGAACATCCTCGATCATCTGGGAGGCTACGGGAGGCAGGCCGGCTGTACCTCGGGGATGGAGAAAAAGCAGGTCGATGTCACTACATGGGTTGAGGCGCCCTCTCCCGAACCCTCCAATTGCGATCAGCGTGACCTCAGGTGAGTCGCCTGCAGCGGCATCGACAGCATCCTGGTAGAGGTGGAGGAGGAGGATATCCATCAGCTCGGAGCGGCGCTTGGACACGCGCATGCCGCTGCCACCACTGCGGTGATAGAGCTTGATGCGGTGCTCCTCGGTTGTTAGGAACCTGCGGTAAAGCTCCAGCTTCTCCTTGCGGTTCAGCAGTGAGATTTTTTCCCGGGCAAGTCGCTCTTTGGCATGAGCATTTAGGCTTTGGAGCTGGTAGGTGGCCATTGGGCAGTGCCAGCTATTTCTTATTCAGTAACCAGTGTGAACCGGTCTTCTGTCGGGTTGGCGCCCGGCTTTACAGTAACGGCAGTTCGGTTCGCGGCCAAATGCCAAAGGGCGTGAAAAGCATCTTCCGGATCTGCGCTGATTGCGCTGGCTATTTCCTCAGCTGACACGGGTTGTTGTGATGATTCCTGAAGCTGAGCCTCTACCTGGCTCAGGATTCCCAGAAATTCTCCTGCGGCCGCTTTGCCTGCCTCGACACCGGGTTGATGATAGGCATTGATATTGATCAGGCCGGCATAAAACGAGACGGCTCGCTCATACAGGGCAACGAGGCAGCCAAGGTAATAAGCATTGAGGCAGGGGATGGAAATGGTGATTGATTTCCTCCCGGATTCAAAGAGTGCTTGCCGAGTGCCGCGCAGGAACCCTTCAAGGTAATCCCCTGTGGTTATTCCGGGTTCAACTTCAATGCCTGCCGTTGACCGTGTCTTACGTATCTCAATAAATGTTGCAAAGAAATTGTCAGGGCCGTCGCGGAGTTGCTGGACGTAGGCGTGCTGGTCAGTTGATCCCTTGTTGCCGAAGACAGTGATGCCCTGATGCACACGCTGGGAATTCCGGTCCAGTTCTTTGCCTATAGACTCCATTACCAGTTGCTGAAGGTAGCTTGAGAGTAACCGGAGGCGATCCTTGTAGGGCAGGATTACCATTGCTTTGTTGCCTTTACCCTTCCCGGCGTGATGCCAGGCAATCGCCATCAGCATGGCTGCATTGTCCTGTATGTCTGAGCCACGTGTTTTTGCATCGGTTGCGGCAGCCCCGGCAATAAATTCGTCGATGTCAATTCCAGCCAGTGCCATGGGTACAAGCCCGACAACACTGGTGATAGATGTGCGCCCGCCGACCCAGTCATCCATCGCAAAACGGCCCATCCAGTTGTTTTCCCCGGCGACTTGATCAAGTTTGCTTTTCGGGGCTGTTATAGCTACCGCGTGGCTACCAAAATCCAGACCCGCGTCTTCGTAAGCCGTTTTTGCCTCCAGCATGCCATTGCGGGTTTCCTTGGTGCCGCCGGATTTCGAGATCACCAGGGTTAGGGTGCGGTCGAGTTTTTCGCCCAGGGTGGCAAGTATACGGTCGATCCCATCAGGGTCAGTATTGTCAAAGAAATGGATCGACATGGGAATATCCGTTCCAGTGAGTGCATCAATGGCAAGTTGCGGGCCAAGGGCGCTGCCCCCAATGCCAATAACCAGGAGATGTTGAAATGTCTTTTCGGCAGGGGTGAGTATTTCGCCTTGATGGACCCCTGAAGCGAAGGCCTTGACCTCAGCGATGTTTCTCATGATTACCGCCTCCAGAGCCTCGGGTGCCAGTGATGGCGTGCGTAACCAGTAGTGCCCCACCATGCGACCCTCGTCAGTGTTGACGAGCTCCCCGGCCTCGATGCGCTGCATTTCGTTGCTTGCCCGCTCAATAGTCCCGGCATGTTCCTCGAAGTAATCTGCAGGGATCACCATACGGCTGAAATCCAGCCAAAGGTCAGGGTCAGAATAGCGCAGAAGGTTCCTTGAGAATTCCTGCCAGGTAGGGTCTTTTGACATCAGTGATCAGTTTGGCTCACCCGGGATGAGGTGCAAATAGAAACCGGGGTGGCGGGCATGTGTTACCTGCCCCGAATCTGTTCGGGGGGAAGGCAAAGATGCATTGTCTCCCGCAGGTTATTAAGCTTAGAGCATTTCATCCAGGGCTGAGCTGTTTTGCAGGTGTGAGGTATCACCCCAGGTGCGCAGGTTCCAGTCATTCTCTGCATGCCATTCCAGAACATTGAGGGCGGTATTCTGGACATGAAAGCGGCGTTTGGCGGAAATATCAATACCCATGCATGATTTCATGGCCATGGATATCACGCCCCCATGAGTCACGCATAAGATGGATCCGCCGTCATTGGCTTTTGCTAGTTCATTGAGGATTTCAGCGGCACGCTCGTATATGTCCCGCCAACTCTCTCCGTTCTCAGGCCGGTAATCAGGATCACCGGATGTGTGTTGCTTGTGATCCCGGGGTATCTGTTCTGCAATCTGGGCATATGTCAGGCCTTCCAGCAGCCCAAGCGCCCTTTCCCGCAGGCGGGGTTCTTCCTGAATGATGGCCTCCTGCCCGATCTCCCGGCAGATTTTCCGGGCGCTTTGTAGGGCGCGTCCAAGGTCTGACGAATACACGGCATCAAAGCGGGTGCCCTCGCCAGCAAAGCGCATCCCGAGCAGTTGTGCCTGGTGTTCGCCTTCCTGGGTAAGGGGGCTGTCCGTGTGTCCCTGGTGGATTCCCTTGAGGTTCCAGTCAGTTTCTCCGTGCCTAATGATGAACAGGGTAGTCATTTGAGCACATGATAATCGGCCGTTTGGAGCTTCCGGTCAAAGTGTTGTTGCGCAAGGGGCACGAACCCGGCAACATTGCGCTGTCCCGGTAATTCTCAGGGGACCAAGAATGACTCTAGAAAATCTAGGATGGTCTGATTTCTTCGACCAAAACTTTTCCATTGAGCAGGCTGGCCAAGGGTTAATGGCTGCCCGTGTATGGCGCACCAGCAAGCAGATTTACCACGTTTTGTGTGAGGAGGGGTCATTTGTGGCCCGGGTGTCCGGGCATTTTCGGCATCGGGCGCGTATATCTTCGGATTATCCGGCAGTGGGGGACTGGGTAGCGATTAGGTTGAAGCCGGGTGCCATGGAGGCAGAGATTCGTGAACTACTGCCTAGGCAAACGGTGTTTTCCCGGCAGGCAGTCAGCGCTTCGGGAACGGAGTCCAAGTCATCGGAGCAGGTGATTGCCGCCAATGTGGACGTGGCGTTCCTGATTGCTTCCCTTGATGGTGGCCGCGGGTTTAGCCTTCGGCGTCTGGAACGTTACCTGACCCTCACGCGCAACAGTGGTGCCAGGCCCGTGGTTGTCTTGAACAAGGCGGACCTAGCTGATGATGCTGGAAGGGCTGCGGATCAGGCCAAGGAAATTGCATCAGGTGCCCCGGTGCACACTGTCAGCGCCATTGAGAAAGGTGGAGTGGCGCCATTAAGGCAATATGTAAGTGAAGCGGTAACACTTGTTTTACTTGGGGCATCCGGATCCGGAAAATCGACGATTATCAACAGCCTTGCCGGAGTCGATCTGATGCGCACCAGTGAGGTAAGGCAGACGGATGCCCGTGGGAGGCATACCACGACGTGGAGTGAACTGACCGTGTTAGATGGCGGGGGAATCCTGATCGACACGCCGGGGTTGCGTGATGTGCAGCTTTGGTCTGGTGACATGGCAGTGGAAGAAACTTTTGCGGAATTGCAGGAGATTGCCAGGCAGTGCCGTTTCCGCGATTGCAGGCATTCAGGCGAACCCGGGTGCGCGGTTGCCGCTGCCATTGCGTCAGGGCAGATTGAGGAAACCCGCCTGGTAAGTTTCAAGAAACAAAAGGAGGAGATTGCCGCGGCAATGAGACGGCGTGAGCATGGCGAGAAGCTCAAGCACCTGAAGCCGCTGCGGCCTCGCAGGAAAAAGAAGTGACTGGCGGCCATTCTCACTGATAGCGGCGTGTGTCAGGGCGTAGAATCGAGGGGGGGGTGAGATGGTCGCCCGTTTGCCGGCAGCAAATATTTTTACGCATTGCTGGCAGTTGAGCCGGCTTTACGCTATTACTTGCGGCAATGAATACTGAGATCCGCAACGAATCGGGAGAGAAAATCGATTATAGCTACCATGACGGGGGAAGTGAGAGCCTTGTTGTGATAGGGCATGGTGTCACCGGTAACAAGGACAGGCCGTTGGTCACGGCATTGGCAGAAGGTTTGATGTCATCCGGGATATCAGTCTTGCGATTTTCCTTCTCAGGCAACGGTGACTCCGAGGGGGATTTCCGTGATGCAACGATTACCAAGGAGGTTTCCGACCTTGGAGCAGTTCTGGACGCCCTTGAAGGCGAAAGGAAACGTATCATTTATGCCGGGCACAGCATGGGAGGGGCAGTGGGACTTTTACGAGCAGTTGCCGATGAGCGGATCAAGGCCCTGGTTTCCCTGGCTGGCATGGTTAACACAAGGAAGTTTGCCGATACGGAGTTCGGCGAGGTTGTTCCCGGGGAGGGAAACATGTGGGATGATGAGGACTGTCCCCTTTCACAGGCCTATATGGATGACTTACGCGGCATTGACACTCTTCTTCAAAATGGTGGCGAGGTGAGCGTACCATGGATTCTTGTCCATGGGACAGAGGATGATGTGGTTCTGATTGAGGATACTCATGACATCTTTGAGCAAGCAGCCGGTAATAAGCAGAAGCTGATTATTGACGGTGCGGATCATGTATTCAGTCAACCTGAGCATATGAATTCAATGGTTGAGGGGGTAACCAACTGGTTAAAGGATCAAGTGGGAGTGGAGTGAGGAAGGCGCGATTAGCGCGGGAGAGTTAGCAGCTTGAGGCATCCCGCCGGGTTTTTTCTCCGCGGATGCGGAATCTTCGTGACCCTAACTACAAGGGGCGTATGATTTCAATAAGGCGCGATTTTCCGAAAAATGATGATATTTGAGGTGGCGTTCTTTTCTTCATGAATCGTGGAATGTCAGTTACTCTGCTCGCGGTCCTTTTCTACGGGACTTTGCTTTGTATTGCGCTTATTTCATCGCGTCCGCGCATTGAGCAGGATTTAAAGCTGCGTGCCACAGGTGCACTGGAGGAATTAGAGGATATTTCCGCCGCTTTCGATTTGCGTGTAGATGGGCGTGATGTCGTGATTGACGGTGAAGTTCATGGTCAGGGACAATCGTATCGGGTCCTTGAGGCTTTGGGGGCGGTGAATGGCATTCGCGTGGTTGAAGACAGGATTTCGATCCGTTCTCCTGAGTCGTCGAGCCTTGTGATCCGGCAGGTTAATGATTACTGGGTGCTTGAAGGGCAGGTGGGGAGCAGCGATGTGGCGACCGGGTTGGAGGAGGCATTACGCATGGCATTAAAGCCGGGGGAGAAATTACAGGGAGGGATAATGATCGAAGCGCATACGCTTCCATCATTATGGCAGGAGCCACTGGGCAAGTGGTTTGCCAAATACCCTTCATTGGTTTCCGGCAACAGGCGCCTGGAGATAATGAATAACAACCTGCGTATTTTCGGGGATGTATTTAGTGAGCAATCGCAGAAGCATGTCCTTGCTCATGCAAGGTCCCATTTCTCAGGAAGCGGATTGGAGATTACTGACAAGATTGCTGTCGTCAGGGCGCCGGATCCTCCGCAATTAACCATTGAGCAGGGGGAGGACGGAAACTTCATGGTGGTGGGGCAGGTGCGTGAACTGGCATTCAAGGAGCGCGTTGTAGAACTGATTCGTGAGGGGGGGGAGGGTAACAACGTCAGTGAGCAGTTGAGCTTTGGAGAGCATATCAGGACGGCGCCTTGGGAGACTCCATTGATTCGCCTGTTGCCGGCGCTTGTTACCGAGGTTGAGGGATTGCAACTGGCTATTTCCGAGAGCGTTTTCATGATGGCTGGGGCAGTTCACGGCAATGAGAAGAAGCAGGCCATTGATGAACTTACTGCGCAGGCTTTCAGTGGGATTACGGTTGAGGTGGAGAATCAGCTTAGCATTTTTGTGGCGCCAGATCCTGCCAGTTTCGTGATTTCGCGCGGGGAGGATGGTGTTTGGCGCCTTGGCGGATTATTACCCAACGCGCAACTTGTTGATCGTTTTCTGGAAGCAGCTACCAATGAACTGGAAGCGGGTCGCCCTCCCCCTCTCAATGAGATGAAAATCGGTGAGAATGTCAGTGATGCCCCTTGGGTGGATGCGATGGTAGCCCTTATTAACCCCTTTATGATCAATGTTGAGTGGGGTGCTTTGTCCATTCATGAGGATAGGGACGGGGAACATCCGCTGGTGGCCCTTGAGGCTGAAGTTACTGATCCTTCCGGCAGTGATGTGCTCAGGGCACTGGTCCAGAATGCTTTTCCAACAATGGATGAGCCTGTTGAGCCTGCTGAACAACCGCGCTATAAGCGGCTTATTGATCTGAGGATTGCCAAGCCGCCAGGGCCAAGTGATGAGGATATTGCGGCTCTGGAAAAGGCCACTGCCGAGACGGTCATCTATTTTGATAGTACCAGTTTCAGGATAAATCCGGAGGAGCGTAAGAAGTTGTCTGAATTGGCAGAGCGCTTTACCAAGGTGCCGGGCGCCAGCCTTGCCCTGCTGGGATACACGGACCCTTATGGTAACGCCTCTTATAACCGGGAACTTAGCGGTAAACGTTGCAAGGCGGTGCGCGATACTCTGGTTGAGATGGGCATTGAATTTCTATTGCTTGAGATTGAGCAAAAAGGGGAAACTGAGAAGAGCAAGGGTAGCCGTTCCTACAAGAGTGCCCGGCGCGTGGAGTTCGAACTACGTTGATCGTTGTCACTAATGACTGAGGAGGGACCTGGAACCGTTTGGCGTAATTCAAGTTTCTTGCGACTTTACGTCGCTCATGCGGCGAGCCTAGTGGGAAGTGGCATTGGCACGGCGGCGATTGCTCTCCTTGCCGATGGGTTGCGACCGGGTGCGGGGCCGCAGGTGCTGGGAATTGTATTAACGATCCGAATCTTGATTGTTGTTTTCCTCTCCCCGTTTGCCGGACAGCTAGCGGAGCGTATTGGCAGGCGGATGCAGATGGTCTTGGCAGACTTCCTGCGCATGTGCGTGATGGTGGGAATGTTTTTTGTTTCGGCCGAGTGGCATCTTTATGTGCTGGCGTTCTTACTCCACCTCGGCTCGGCTTTTTTCACCCCGATCTATAAATCGGTGATTCCAGGGGTGGTTGGCAAAGAGCTTTATCCAAGGGCTGTCGCTTATGGCACACTTGCCTATAACTTGTCGGATATTCTCGGCATGACAGCCGGGGCGGCACTTATCTGGATGACCGGCTTCAAGTGGTGTTTTACCATTGATGCTGCCACTTTCCTTTTCAGCGCATTATTGATTACCGGGGTGCGCTTGCCGGGTCTGCGTGCAGAGTCCCGTAAGGGTAGCCGTCTGCTCTTTGGTATCGGCAGGATGCTCGGCGGTATTGGGCTCAGGCGCTCACTGATGCTTTCCCTGCAGGTGAGCATTGTTGGCGGTCTGGCGATCGTGGCCACCCACGGGTATGTTAAGAATGAGCTGGGCAGGCCGGAGTATTTTTATCCACTGGCAATGGCTGCCATGGGCATAGGTTCAATGTTTGCGGCGCTACAGTTCAGCTATTGTGGGAAGACCGGAAGGCGAAACTGGGGTAGGATTACCCTGCCTCTTTTCTTTACTGCCCTGATCTCTGTTGCGCTTCTCCCTTCCTATCCGGTACTTGTGATTGCCTGGATTATTTCCGGTGCCGGGCAGGGGGTTTTTAATGTGATCTCCAACACATTACTGGCGGAAAACAGTGAAGAGTCGGAGCGCTCGCACATCTATGCGGCGCAATTTGCCCTCAGCCATGCCGGTTGGGGGATCAGTTACCCTCTTTGCGGGTTTCTGGCCGGGCAGCTTGGCTTTGCGGCAGCGTCCTGGACCTGTGTGGGTTTATTGCTGTTGACGCTGGTGCCGATGCTTAAGCGCTCTACCTGACGTCAAGGCATGCGGCTTCCACGGTGCTGCGGATGTAGATTTTCCCGTCACTTAAGATCGGTGATGACCAGCATTTTCCGCTTACGGCGTTGTCCATCCTGGCAAGTTCCTGATAGCCTTCCGGCGTGGCCTGGACCAGGGTCACCTGCCCCGCATCACCGAGGCAGATCAGAGTATCACCAGCCAGGCAAACGCCGCCGGGACCATAACCGGGTTGTTCCCATTTCACCTTCCCGGTTGCCAGTTCAATGCACTTGAGCGGTCCATTGGCGTATTCCTTGAAGCCGAACATCCCGTAGAGGTGTCCGTCCCTGACCAGAGGCGTACTCCAGTGATTGGTGACTGGCTTGTTGCCTTCGCTGAACCATAACTGGGTGGTGGAGTTATTCTTGGCAACCTTGATCGCGGTAGCACCCACCCCGTAGCCTGCGGCAAAATACACGATGTCATTTTCGACGACCGCTGAGGCTGCCGTGGATACCTTGAAGGGAAACTTATGGGACCAGAGTGTTGAACCGTCCTTGGGATCAACAGAGACCATGCCCTCCTGGCAAAAGAAGAGGACCTGGCGCTGGTCGTTGATGGTCGTAGCTACCGGCGTGGCGTGGGTCATTGTGTAGCTGCCGGATTTCCACTTGAGCGAACCTTTTTTCTTGTCGAATGCCAGGAAGCTCTGCTCATGCCCCCCTCCTTGGACGATGACGAGGTTACCCTCGATGAGAGGAGCCGAGGCATTTTCCCACCTGATGTTCTTGCCGCCGTGTTCCTTTGCCACTTCCACCGCCCATTTTTCCGATCCGTCCTCGGCTGACAGGCAGACAAGCCTGATGTCACTCGTGTAGCAGTAGACATGTCCTTCGGAATACGCAGGTGTTGAACGGGGGCCATCCCCGCCCTTGTTATCAGAGGCGCCTGCATTACCTCCTCCGTTGCTAACCCTCCACAGGTCGAGGTTGGCTTTCCATTGAGTAGTGCCTTTTTCCGCATCGAAGGCAATGCAGACCTCACTTGGAATGCCGTCAATCTCCTCCTGAATGACAGTGTATGCGTTCCCTCCTGCGACAATGAAGGAACTGAACCCGGTCGGGGTTTTTGCCTTCCAGAGTTTCTTTGGGGCGGTTGATTTCCAGTCCGTGTTCGTGACTTTCTCTGAGGTTGTCCTACTTGAGTTTGCGCCGTGATATTGCGGCCATTGCTCGGCTATTGCCGAAGTGGTGAGGATTGCGGTAAGGATCGTAACTGCTCGGGTCTTCATGATTGGGTAAACTGTTGGTCTTACTGGCTTCTCGTCAAGCCTGTATCTGGATGATTGTTTTTGAGATATACTAAAGGACAATGCTCGCAAAAATAGGACGATATGTCTATTTTGGAAGCATGC
>JAAESJ010000544.1 GCA_024229495.1 Verrucomicrobiaceae bacterium
ACCCTCGCGCCGCTTGAGCAGAGCGAGGATCATCGGACCATCGATATCGTCCAGGGCTAGATGACCGATATGGTCGTAAACGTGCCTGACCAGGCGGCCACGTGTATCGTCTGTGACGCCGGGTGTCCAGGATGCCTCGTTGGTTTTGATCCACTCCTCGGCTGCATACTCAAAAGTCTTAATGTTAGGGGAGACCGGCACACCCTTTGCCTTTGCCTTTTTGGCTTTTTTTCGCGGATCGACACCAGTGGCAGCGATGGCGCGTTTCTCCTCGGCACCCTTGCGTGCCTCGTCGAGTGACACTGCCGGGTATGCGCCCAGGCTAATGTCAGGTCGCTTGCTGCCGAGCGAAACTCGAACCACCCAATATTTGCCGACACCACTTTTGATGGAGCGCAGTTCCAGGCGCAGACCTGGCACCTTGGTGTCGTTCAGGTACTTTCCATCCGCGATCTTGGCGGCACGCACTTTGGCATCTGTCAGGTGTTTCATTTTTTCTCTCCGAGTTTGATCTCAAGTAACTCCAGTAAACCCTTGGGCATGACGCGACTCCGGGTTGTGGTCTCAGATCCGCGCCAGGAATGAACCGCATCGAGCGAGACCTGGACCAGGTCAGCAACTTGCTGGCTGGTCAGGTCGTGCTTACGAATCAGCGCGTTCAGTTTTTGGTTCGTAGTTTTCACTGGTGGTTACCAATGTGGGCCGACAGTTTTTGTGCGACCCGTCCGAAATATTCACCCCCCGCGATGATGTAATCATCGTGGTCATGGTTCTCTCTGAAATCAATCTGACACCGATTGTCCAGGTCGCTTTGGAAAACCTTCAGTACCTCGACGTTAACGAGCGTTGATGGTTTCACTTTATTTGCCAACCACTCTTTGAGAAATGCAATGTAGTCATCTTGGAGTGATTGCGGGTCGATGCCATCAGCCGCCTCGATAAAGGCCGAGACTTCCGAATAGGTGTAGTCGGAATGCTTGCCTTTGCCGCATTTGAACTTGATGCCGAAAGGTATGTTCATCTCTACTCTCCTTGATGCCGCCCCGCAAGGGGCGGCGATGTTGTTAGTGTATTTCGTTGAGCCACTTGGCGAATCCCTTTTCCATCGCCATGCCAAGAGTGTTGTACTCACCGTTAAGTCCTGTAGCGATCTCAACAATGGGTATGGCAATCTTGTAAACCATCCCATTGACATTCACCGAATATCGGAAGTTGTGATTATTAGCAATGCGCCGTGCTTTAACGCATACCTTTTCACCTTTTACGGTGAAGGTCGTTTGTCTGCTGTGTTTCATCTCTACTCTCCTTGTTGAAGTGTTAACACTGATTAAATTCTGTGGTGACCTTGGGCCGCGAGGAGGTCTAACGCTACCTGCCAAGATTGATCTTTATCTTTCCCCCAGGTTACGATCTGGTGCTTTACACCACCGATAAGGACAAAATGCTTGAAGAGTTTTTCGGACTTAGAAGATTTCAAGCCCACAAACTTTTTGCCACCACAGGCAAAGCAGTTTCCGTTGTACTTGGCAGGGTAATAACCTTTGCCGTCACATCGGTGGCAGGTGCTTGCGTACTTCTTTTTGTTAGATGCGTTTCCCATACCCCTACTCTACTCGATTACTGTACCTTGTACAACCCTTATGGCAAAAAAAAGGGATCCATTCCCCCCATCATTCCCCCCGGATGCGGTGGGCTGCAGCGGGACGGGCTGGGAACAGGAGAGACAATAGTCTATAAATATAGGGTTTTCAATATTAGGAAACGCTGTCATAGTAGGCGTTTGGTGCCGGAGATAGGATTCCGCAGCGTATATAAATCAATGGGTTAGGAGCGGGGTTTTCCTATTCCCCCCAATATTCCCCCCAAAGACGCTCAGTTTTGGCCCCGCACTTTTTGCAACTTGTCGAACAGACCATCGGGCATATCGCTGAAAGCGCCCTGGGTGCTGAGTTGTTTGTACATTATATCTACTATTTCGCGTTTGGTAGTGGCCGCGAGAAGTGCGGCATGGAATTGATTGGCTGGGGTGATGGGATTAGGTTCAAGTTTCATTAATGAGCAGCAAAGGCCGGGGGTATCGAAAATGGTTTGAGGATTGTTTTGTGTATTCATCATAATCTCACGGAGGACTTGCCTCTCTACTCAAATGCTTGACCCGCAGCACGCAGCCCCGAGGCATCGCGAGGATCCCGGCGATTTCACCATCTTCATTTATAGACGTTCCAATCTTGAGATACCGCTCATCGTCCTGGGTCAGGTATCCGATGCTGGTGACGGTGACGCAGTTGCAGTCTGTGGCCCATGACGCATCCTGTTGGATGTCCTCCCAGACCACTTCAACCACTCGAATCACGACCCCTCCTGTTCAATTTCAGGGGTCCAGGTAGCAACCAACCCAAAAGAATGAACGTGAGAGCGCAAATTCCGAGCCACTTTCCGCTGGTTTGAACCAAAACTGCCAGGGCACCCCAGCCCGAGGTTACTGTTGCTGGCGATGTCGAGGCCTTGCAAGAGTCATTTATGATCGCAGCAGTCAGGCCAGCAGCACCGGCACCAACGGCAACGGCTGGGAGTGTGCCG
>JAAESJ010000545.1 GCA_024229495.1 Verrucomicrobiaceae bacterium
CGATTTCCGTGCTCGCGATTTCCGTGCTCGCGATCCCCGTGCTCGCGATTTCCGTGCTCGCGATCCCCGTGCTCGCGATTTCCGCGCTCGCGATTTCCGTGCTCGCGATTTCCGTGCTCAGGACCACCACGCTGCGAACGTTCGTTCCTCGAATTTTCCTTGTTCGCGCGCTTTGCATCCTGTGCCTGAACCGTTGTCGCTGCGCATAAGGACAAGCCAACCACAAGCAGGAAATAGAATGCCCGGGACAAGCTGTTGACTTTGTGTATTTGATTAATCATCATCATTTTTCTTTGAGTAATTTGCGAAGCCCGTGGAAGAATGTCTATTTTGCGACTATCCAAACCCGAGCGAAATCCATTATACCTCAAGTGAGAATATATGTCCCGGCATTTAACTTTAATTAATAAACCAGCGGATCAGGTCACACTAAACGCCTGAAATCACCGCTAATCCCGGGCAATATATCAGCCCATTAACTCAATATCTATCATCTAGATAACTTCATTATTACCAAACCCGATGCACCGCCTCGCTTTACTCTTTTCTCTGGTTGCGCTCCTGACTACAAGCCAAGCCAGACCAAACATTGTTTTCTTCCTGGTTGATGACCTCGGTTACATGGACATAGGAGCCTACAATCCAAAAACATTCTATGAAACACCCAATGTCGATCAACTCGCTGCCGGTGGCGTAAGGTTCACAGACGGTTATGCCGCGAACCCGGTATGCAGTCCCACCCGCTACAGTATCATGACCGGAAAATATCCCAGCAGGGTTGATGCGACCAACTGGTTTTCCGGCAGACGTTCCGGACTTTTCAATCCTGCACCCCTCCACAGCAATATGCCGCTTGCTGAAGTCACCTTGGCTGAAGCTCTCAAACAAAATGGCTACCAAACTGCCTTCCTCGGCAAATGGCACCTTGGCCCAACCGAGGAATTCTGGCCGGAGAAACAGGGGTTTGATGTCAATAAAGGCGGACATAGTCGCGGAAGCCCTCCCGGGGGGTATTTTTCCCCCTATAAAAATCCCCGGCTTAAAAACGAGAAGCCCGGAGAGTATCTCACCGAGAGACTTTCCAGGGAGGCTACCGGGATCATGCGTGAATTCCATGCCAAAGGTGACCCATTCCTTATCTACCTTTCATTCTACAATGTTCACACCCCGTTACAGGCGCCCAAGGAACTGGTTGCCAAATATCAGAAGAAGGCACAAGACGTAAAAGGGGCGGAGTTCGGCCCCGAGGAACAGGTTTGGCCAGGAGGTAAAAAACGTCAGGTGCGCATCCTCCAGAAACACGCCACCTATGCTGCAATGGTTGAGTCGATGGATACTGCCGTTGGCCGGGTTTTGAACCAGGTCAAGCAACTCGGCATCGAGAAAAATACCATCATCTGTTTCACTTCAGACAACGGCGGACTTTCCACCTCCGAGGGTTCCCCCACATCAAATCTCCCCCTGAGAGGGGGCAAGGGTTGGCTTTACGAGGGAGGCATACGGGAACCCTTCATCATCAGTTATCCCTCGGTCGTAAAACCCGGGACCTGCAACCATCCTGTAATCTCAACCGACTTCTACCCTACCCTGCTTGAACTCACCGGACTACCGCTAAAGAAAAAGCAACATCTGGACGGCGTCAGTCTGCTTCCCCTGCTCAAGGACAACCAAGGATCCATTAATCGGGATGCCATCTACTGGCATTACCCACATTACTCAAATCAGGGAGGTTTTCCGGGAGGCGCAATCCGTAACGGAAACTTTAAGCTTGTCGAGCGCTACGAGACAGGGGAAGTCAACCTGTATAACCTGAAGGAAGACCCCGGCGAACGCCTGGACCTGGCAGGAAAGATGCCAGACAAGGTCAAGGACATGCGCCCGAAATTACATGGGTGGTATCGTGAGGTGAATGCCAAGTTCCTCAAGGTAAAAGGCAATAGCGGTGAGGCATGGCGTCCTCCTGGATCCTGAACAGGGGAAATCGGGAACTCCACCCTGATTCAGGGTTCATCAAAATAGATTCTGGGATCCACTTTCCCCTTGGATGGGGAAACGGTTCTCTCTGCCCCATTTCCATCGGGTTCTCTCGATCGTTCTTTCGAGTCTTTCTGGACAACCTTTTTGCTCTCATCCACAACAACAATCGGTTTTCCTGTCTCATGATTAAGCACGACAATCCGGGAAGGTTCCTCCAGGATGATCTGAGGTTTTTCCTTGTAAATCTCAACCTTGCCAGTGACTTCAACGAGCTTCCCCTTGAAAATATCCGCCGGCTCACCCTCGGGGAAATTCTTCAGGCTGCGCCCAAAAACCACCACCGTGAATTCACCTCCGGTGAAATTGAGAAAGTTCATCCCGCTGCCCTTTGATTTTCCCGTTCGCTCAACTAACCCGCGCACCTTGATCTCCTTGCCCTCAGATGCCCTGATACCGTCGATCTTCTGCACGTCCAAAACCGGAATCTCAAGCTGACCGGCAATCACACCAGGCAAATACACTGCACACAGAAAACATAAACATACCGTTTTCATAATCAGTGACACCCGCTAATAACGCCCCCTTACCCGGGAATCAATCCGTGAATCATATAACTCGAGCAAATTAGCATGAACCTCTCCTGACAGTGGCGGGATTCCGGAAACATTAGCATTTTCATCTGACTGCAAGGCATTCTTGGCCCCGGGAATGACCGTGGTTACCGAGTCATGATCAAGCACCCATCGCAAGGATTTCTGTGCCGATGTTGCGTTACCGCATTCTCCAGCAAGAATAAATTCTACTCTTTCTGCCAGATCAACACCCTCGCTAAAAGGCACCCCTGCAAATGTCTCCCCCACGTTGAACAGTTGCCCGTCACAATTAAAGCGCCTGTGGTCATTCTCACCGAACTCGTGACCTTTCGAGAACCTGCCACTTAATAAACCACTGGCCAGGGGCACCCTGGCGATAATGCCAATCTTCTTCTCGCTGGCAACCGGAAGCAACGAGGTAACCACGCGCTGGCGGAAAATATTAAATATCACCTGTAGGGAAACTGCATCCGAGTTGCCAATGCAGAAAAGCCCCTCATCAATGGTCTCAACACTCACTCCATACTGCCTGATCAACCCACTCTGCTTGATTTTCTCCAGGCTCTCGAAAGCATGCCCCGCATGCAATGTTTCCTCCGGAATGCAGTGCAACTGCACCAGGTCCAGACAATCAACACCGAGTCGCTTGCATGAAGCTTCTGCTGCCCGGGAAACCTCATCATATCCAGAGTCCCAACTCTCAGTTGCCCGCCCCATCTTGGTAGCCACATAAATCTGCTCCTGACGTTCACCGATAAATTCCCCAATGATGCTCTCAGACCTTCCTCCGCCATAGACATCTGCCGTGTCGATAAAGTTTACGCCCGCATCTACCGCCGCATGCAGAGCCTCATTGGCAGCCTCCCGGGAAACCTCATCTCCCCAATCAGCACCAATCTGCCAAGCTCCGAATCCCACCTCGGAAACTTCATAACCGGATTTTCCTAGAATTCGTTTCAGCATGACCGTTTGTTAAATGAGGTTCTATCCGTTACCTTTGCCCATTACCAAGCCTTATGGAAGACCAAAAAAACACCGGTGAGATTTCCCGGGTAATGGTAACAGGGGCTGCCGGGTTCATTGGCAGCCACACCTGTGACGCCCTGCTTCAAAAAGGAAAAACAGTGACCGGGATCGACAACCTCTCCACGGGAAGCCTTGACAATCTCGCTGATGCTCTGAGGCATGATACGTTTTCGTTCCATCAGGCCGATATCTGTGAAACAAGCTTGATTGCTAAACTCTTTAATGATTTCCAACCTGACGCAGTGATTCACCTTGCTGCCCTCGTGAGTGTACCGATTGCAGAGGAAAATCCCGATGAGAATGACCGTATCAATGTGCTAGGAACAAAAACAGTGGCGCAAGCCGCATCCACTTGCGCAACCAAACGCATCGTCTTTGCCTCCTCCGCAGCGGTATACGGCAATTCGGAGCACCTTCCCCTGAGCGAGGCAGAACCGACAAACCCTATCAACCAATACGGCAAGGCCAAACTGGAATCGGAAAGCCTTCTACTTCCCTATGAGAAATCCCACGCGATGATTCCTACATGCCTGAGATTCTTTAATGTTTACGGGCCTCGCCAGGATCCTGATTCGCCGTATTCGGGGGTCATCAGCATCTTTTCCCGTGCTTGTATACAGGGTGAACCGGTTACCGTTTTTGGTGATGGCCATCAAACCCGTGACTTTGTATTCGTCAAAGACATTGCCCATGCGGTAGTCGCATCGGCAACCAATCCCATACTCCCTGGTGGCATCTACAATCTATGCAGTGGCACTGGAATCACGCTACTCGAATTACTCGACGCATTGGCAAGCATCCATCATGACATACCTGCCCCCCTCTTTAAGGAAAAACGGGAAGGCGACCTCAGACATTCACTGGGAGACCCTTCAAGAGCACGCGAAATACTGGGTTTCACGGCAACCACCAGCTTTGCAGAAGGCATCCGCAAGCTGCAAACTCCCAATCAATAAAAAACGGCATCGGGTTTTAACCCAATGCCGTTAATTACCCGAATACGGTGAAAAATTAATATCTGTCTCGGCCTCCGCCTCGGTCATAACCTCCGCCACGATTACCTCCACGGCCACCGCCGCCACCACCGCCGCCACCACCGCCGCCGGGTCCATCTCTCTTCTCTGCCTGATTGACCCTTGCCGCACGCCCAGCGATCTCAGCCCCATCAAGAGCCTTGATAGCCGCCTGGGCCTCCTTCCAGTCATCCATGGTCACAAACCCAAAGCCCTTCGGGCGCCCGGTCTCACGATCGGTAATCATCTTTATCCGTGCAACGCTGCCATAAGCGGCAAAAGCATCAATCACGGTCTGCTCGTCAATGTCATAGGGAAGGTTTCCCACATAAATATCCATGCAATTACCTAGGCTAGGCTTCAAATCATTCAAGGAATTTAAATAAAAACCTGCTTTTCGAATTCCTCCCCGTCTATACAGGCCGTTTCTGGCGCCATTCCCAACCATATCATGCCCTCCTGTATCCATAAAACGGCATTTGATCACCCTCCCTTTAAGTAAGGCATCCAACCCGTAATCAGGTTCCTTCAGAGTCTCTCTTTAATGAAAGTGTTAGTATGCGCACACCAAACTGCTAGAATCTCACTAATGAATCATCCTTCAACACCTGCATGCGCAGCCTTGCTCACATTGCTGACCGCCTCTCTTCCGGCACACGCTGAGCCAACTTCTGAAAATGAAGGCAGGATCAAAGCCTACTTTAAGCGCTTCCCCGATGCGGATAACAACAAGAACGGCGTGCTTACCTTTACCGAGCTGAAGAATCACTACGCAAAGAGCAGGGAAGAAAAGAAACCCGCTAAGGAGGACAATCGCAAACTGCATCCTGATATCCGCTACAGCAATGAGCACAAGCGTAACGTGCTCGACTTCTACCCTGCAAAGGTTACTAAAAAAAACGCAGCTGCCCCGCTCTTCGTGTGGTTCCACGGCGGAGGATTCCGTCAGGGAGACAAGTCCAGCATTGGTCGGGGTGGCGGGAAAATGCTCAAGGCTTACCAGGAAGCCGGTTATGCGGTAACCAGTTGCAATTACCCCTTTCTGGATATCAGGACAGGCATGGGATACCTGGAAATCATGAAGCACTGCGGACGGGCAATGCAGTTTATACGTTCCAAGGCCGGCGAATGGAACATTGATCCCGAAAAGATATGTGTCGGGGGAGCCTCAGCTGGAGCACTAATCAGTGAATGGCTAGCCTACAGTGACGACCTAGCTACCCCCGATTCCAAGGACACCGTGAGAAAACTAAGTTCTCGCCCTAACGTTGCAATCAGCCATATGCAACCACTGGGAACCGACATGCTGGCAGAACCGTTCATGGATCAGGGAGAAGCTCCATTGTTCATTTACAGCAATTCCCCATCCTCGGACAGACTTCACCATCCCAAATATGCAGAGCTCATACGTGACCGGGCAAAGCAGCTGAAAATTCCATGTGTCGCCGTTGGTGGCGGGCGTAACAGCCTCCCAAAGCCCGTTGAGGGCAAGACCTGGCTGAGCCTGCAACTGGAATTCTGCGCCAAGCACCTTGGCCTTAAGTAAGTTATCACTATCAGCCACCATCCTCCACTGGACAGGGTCGCTGTCATCCGCTTTGATCTGTTTACATGAACCTGCTGGTCATCAGTTGTTCGCTTAATCCTGGCAGTCGCAGTCGCCTGCTGGCTGAAGCGATCACCAACTACCTCGAAGCCGACGGCTTTACAGTAGGCTCCTTGGATCTGCGCAAGACACAAATGCCACTATGTGATGGCTCCAGCACGACTTCCTCCGAAATCCTCACAAGTCTTCATAATCGAATAAAAACATCCCACGGTATCGTGATGTGCGTTCCTATCTACAACTTCGACGTGAATGCCGCCGCCAAGAACCTGATTGAATTAACTGGACCCTCCTGGACTGGCAAGGTCGTCGGCTTCGCGTGCGCCGCAGGCGGCAAGAGCAGCTATATGTCAGTGATGGGAGTGGCAAACAGCCTGATGCTCGACTTCCGAGCTCACATTATTCCCCGATTTGTCTATGCCACCGGAGAGTCCTTTGA
>JAAESJ010000546.1 GCA_024229495.1 Verrucomicrobiaceae bacterium
AAGATATTGACGGGCGGGACGACTGGCGCAATCGCCCGGTATTCACGATCGACCCCGACGATGCCCGCGATTTTGACGATGCCATCCTGGTCGAGAACCGCAAAGATGGTGGATGGGACCTGGCTGTGCATATTGCCGATGTCTCCCACTACGTTAAACCGGGGAGCCAACTCGACCGCGAGGCAAGGTTGCGCGGCAACAGCACCTACCTGGCTGACCGTGTTATCCCGATGCTTCCGGAAACCCTGAGCAACGGCCTCTGCTCGCTGGTGCCCGGGGAAGACCGCCTCACGCATGCAGCCATCATGAGCTTTGACAGGCATGCAGGGCTCAAGTCATTGCATTTCTCCAAAGCGGTCATCCGCAGCGCGAGGCGCTTCACCTACAAGCAGGCCCATGCACTCATGCAAAATCCTGATCCTGATGATCCATTTTGTGAGCATCTGAAAACCGCGTGGCAGCTTGCTGCAAAACTGCGCAAAAAACGTTTCGAGAACGGTGCTCTGGATCTGGACATGCCTGAGGTGCGGGCAGTACTCGATAAGAAGGGAATCCCGGTAGCACTTGAGCGAATTGAAAATGACGAGAGTCATCAACTTATCGAGGAATTCATGCTGATTGCCAACGAGGCAGTCGCAAAACATACAAAGGACAAGCTGAAGCCGTCACTCTACCGCGCACACGAGGATCCCGATGAAGACAAGCTGTTTGAATTCCGGCAACTGGCAATGGATTACGGCATCAACGCCGGGGATCTTGGCAACCGCGAAGAAATTCAAAAGCTCCTGGCAGCCGCACGCGGTAAGCCTGAAGAACACGCAATCAAGGTAGGTCTTCTCAAAAGCCTCAAGCGTGCAACCTATTCCGGAGAACCAATCGGGCATTACGGTCTGGCTAAGACAAACTACACCCACTTTACCAGTCCCATTCGGCGTTATGCTGACCTGGTCGTGCATCGTGTGCTGAGTAACATTTCCGGGAATTCCCCGGCCAAGACACCCACCCTTGATCAACTTGATCAACTTGCAGGGCATCTCTCAGATACCGAGCGTAACTCCTCGGATGCCGAGTTTGAGACACAAAAACTCAAGCAAATCGAATATCTCTGGCGGGAAGCCAAGGCGGGCACCAGCAAGGATCCCGTCACGCACCCGGCCATGATCCACGAAGTGCGACGCAAGGGCCTTTTCATCGAGTTGACCGACTGCTTCATCAAGGGGCTGGTCAACGAGGCCGACCTGCCCCATTGCAGGGGCGGTTATTGGTTTGATGGCCCAATGGCGCGCTTCATAGGCTCAAAACCCAAGCGTGTTTTCCAGGCTGGGGATACCGTTCAGGTCACCGTTTCACATGTTGATTTCGAGCGTCGCATGGTTGACTTCCGGATCATCGAAGCTTCTTAAATAGCCTCAGAGGCAAAAAAAGGCGATTGCCAGGGGCAAAAGTGCCTTAATCCCTTAATTGACAGCTGTAAGCACCCGGATACAGTTGCGCTCCTTTCCCCTGGAAGAACAATTCCACCCTTGAAATTACGGGGCAACCATCCGCTCCCGAGATCAACCATAAAACACCAAAGTCATGGCCAAAAAGAAAGCTACCCGTAAAAAAGCTCCCGCCCGCAAGAAAGCTCCGGCGCGGCGCAAAGCTGCTACCCGCAAAAAGAACCAGAGCGTCTACTTCTTTGGCGGCCAGAAATCCGACGGAGACGGGTCCCAGAAGGCTCTGCTGGGAGGTAAGGGGGCCAACCTCGCTGAAATGGTCAATATCGGCCTCCCCGTACCTGCGGGAATGACCATCACGACCGAGGTTTGCACCTACTACTACGACAACAACAAGACATATCCGAAAACCCTGGATGCCGAGATCAAGGCAAACATTGCAAAGATTGAAAGAGCAATGGGCAAGAAATTCGGCGACCTCAAGAACCCGCTACTGCTCTCGGTGCGTTCCGGTGCCCGAGAGTCGATGCCCGGCATGATGGACACCATCCTCAACCTCGGCATTAACGACACCGTTGTTGAGGCGCTGGCCGCCAAGACAGGCAACTCAAAATTTGCCTGGGACAGCTACCGACGCTTCCTGCAGATGTATGGCTCTGTCGTCATGGGCGTCGAGGCCGAAGAAGGTGAGCACCACGACCCTTACGAGGTCATCCTGGACAAGGCCAAGGCCAAGGCAAACGTCAAGGATGACTCAGGACTTGAGGAGAGCGACCTGCGCTCGGTCGTTGCTGAGTTTAAGAAGCTGATCAAGAAGCGCAGCGGGAAAAATTTCCCGGAAGACCCGATGGAACAGCTCTACGGTTCGGTCAACGCGGTGTTCAACTCATGGAACAATGACCGCGCCAAGGTCTATCGCGCCAAATATGGCATCCCTGCCGAATGGGGAACCGCAGTCAACGTCCAGGCCATGGTATTTGGCAACACCGGCAAAGCCTCCGGAACCGGCGTAGCCTTCACCCGCGATCCAGCCACCGGCGAAAACGTCTTCTATGGCGAATATCTCATTGATGCCCAGGGCGAGGATGTTGTCGCCGGGGTGCGCACGCCGAAACCGGTCGCCAAGATGGTCAAGGACCTTCCGAAATCACACAAGGAACTGCTCAAGGTCCGCAAGATTCTCGAGAAACACTTCCGTGACGTGCAGGACGTCGAGTTCACCATCGAGGAAGGCAAGCTGTGGATGCTGCAGACACGCAATGGCAAGCGTACCGGCTTTGCCGCGGTCAATATCGCCCTCGACATGGTCAAGGAACGCCTGATCACCAGGGAGGAAGCTATCCTGCGCATCCCCGCTGAGGATTTAAGCCACCTGTTGGCACCGATCTTTGATGCTGCCACAGAGCGCAAGGCAAACAAGATAGGCAGCGGCCTTCCCGCTGGACCGGGCGCAGCTTCCGGTAAGATTTACTTCTCCGCTGAAGATTCCGTGAAAGCGGCCTCTAAGGGCGAATCCGTCATTCTTGTCCGTCAGGCCACCTCTCCTGAGGACCTTCGTGGCATGATTGCTGCTGATGGAATCCTCACAACAGAAGGTGGAGCCTCCTCACACGCCGCTCTGGTTGCCCGTCAGATGGGCAAGGTTTGCGTCTGCGGTGCTCACGGCATGTCCATCGATTATGGCAAAAAAACACTCTCTGGAAATGGAGTGACTCTCAAGGAAGGGGATTCCCTTTCCCTGAACGGATTTGTTGGAAACGTCTACAAGGGGGCCATCAAGTCTTCTCCGTCCCAGGTCATTCAGGGACTGATCGAGAACAAGGCCGCCGGCAAACGCTCGGATACATACAAAAAGTTCATGGAGCTCATGAGCTGGACAGACAAGTTACGTAAGCTTGGAGTCCGCACCAACTCCGACACACCGGAGCAGGTGAAGCAGGCTATCAAGTTTGGGGCTGAAGGAATTGGCCTGACTCGTGCCGAGCACATGTTCTTTGAGGGCAATCGTATCGACTCTGTCCGTGAGATGATCCTCGCTGATGATGACGCAGGTCGCGCGAAAGCACTGAGGCCGATTAAGAGGTTCATGAAGAAAGACTTCATTGGCATTTTCAAAGCTCTCGCAGGCCGCCCTGCAACCATCCGGCTCCTGGATCCACCACTTCACGAATTCATCGGCACCATGGACGCCGGTCAGAAGAAGGATCTGTCCAAGAAGATTGGAATGAGCGCGGCAGCCATCACCAAGAGGATTCACGCTCTTCACGAGGAGAACCCCATGCTCGGACACCGTGGTTGCCGTCTCGGCATCAGCTACCCGGCTGTCACCGCCGCCCAGGTCGAGGCCATACTCGAAGCTGCAGCTGAAGTTCAGGCTCAAGGAACTAAAGTTCTTCCTGAGATCATGGTTCCACTCGTCTCCTACGCTCGTGAGCTTGAGCTCCAGAAGCAGGTCATCGACGAGACCGCCGCCAGTGTTCGCAAAAAACTAAGCCTCAAAAAGTCCCAGTTGAAATACACCGTTGGAACCATGATCGAGATTCCTCGCGCTGCGATCACCGCTGATAAAGTGGCTGAGCACGCGGAATTCTTCTCCTTCGGAACCAACGACCTGACCCAGACCGGACTTGGACTCTCTCGTGATGACTCCTCCAGCTTCCTGCCAACCTATCAGGATGCGGAAGTTCTCAGCAACAACCCATTTGCTGGTCTCGATCAGGAAGGTGTGGGCCAACTTGTTGAGATGGGTGTAAAAGGCGGACGTTCCACCAAGCCCAAGCTGAAAATCGGCATCTGCGGCGAGCACGGCGGAGATGCTGACTCGGTGAAGTTCTTCCACCGCACCGGACTCAATTACGTGTCCTGCTCTCCATTCCGGATCCCGGTTGCCCGTCTTGCTGCTGCACAAGCCACCCTCGAGGAAAGAGGACAAACTCGCTCGGAAATTTCCTGAGCCAGGCACAGTATCGCATTATCAGAACCCGGCCTGTTTATAAGCGGGCCGGGTTTTTTATTGATAAAAGCCCGTATCAAAACAGGAAACGGATGCGTAAAAAGCGCATTGCGATGAATAAATCATTGGCTCTGTCCGTCTCATGGGTGAATCTTTATATAGAAAATTCCAATCATGAACATCCATAAACTTCTTCTCCTTGTAGTCACGACCCTCGGGATCGCTTTCTTTTCAACCTCCTGTGGACCTTCGGCAAAACGCGGAGCCGTGCTTGGCGGCCTTATCGGAGCCGGCGCGGGCACCATTATCGGCCATCAATCAGGTCGCCCTCTTGAGGGAGCCGCTATCGGCGGTGCCGTTGGAGCAGGTGCCGGCGGCCTTCTTGGGGGAGCTAAGGATGATGATCGCCGCGCCCAGGAAAGACGCCGTTATGACGATCGAGACCGCCGTTACAACGATCAGGATTATCGACGCTAATAAGCACAACCAAGGATTTTCACAGAAAAACGTCGCCCTCCCGGGGCGATGTTTTTTTTGTACCAACAAAAATCGAATACTTCTACCTGCCTTGCAGTCAAACAGCACATGAAATACAGTAAAATACTGCTTGTTGTAACGGGGCTGCTCACTGTGTCGATGTGTTCCTCCTGCTATTCTGACTCATACGGTTATGCACCCGCCACCAAGCGTGGCGCCGTTGCCGGCGGCCTGATCGGCGCTGGCCTTGGCACCGTAATCGGCAGCCAGTCTCACCGACCCCTTGAAGGAGCTGCTATTGGTGGCGCCATTGGCGCATTAAGCGGAGCGGCATTAGGCAGTGCCCGGGATGACCTTGCCCGCCACCAGCCGTTTTATACGCAGCCACAAAGCTATAGGCAACCGCAAAGCTATAACATCAGCGTGCGCTACGGACGCTACCCGGTCCGCCTTCATGACCACTGTTATTCCAGTCCCTACCGCCATCACTCACCTTACCGCCACCCGTTGCCCTCACGCCATGTAAGGTTCCATCATTAATGGAGTCACGCTACTGGTGCAGCAATGCACTTCTAGTGCCTTACTGCCTTTGTTCCCTTGCCCCTTCTTCAGTGAAAGGTTTCAACACCCCCGAGGCATAGTCTGAGCATCTGTACAGCAAAACGGTCCCGGTAGTGAACCGGGACCGTTTCTTGTGAATCGAAGTGTTCTTGGGTATGTCTAATATTTGGGTATGTTATTGGCGGTGATCGGCAGGTCTAACGACACTGCCGGATTCTTTATCCGCTGGCTTTACTCTTCTTGAGCTCAGTCACTACAAAGCGTGACTTCTTTGCCCCCATGGAGTCCGTTGCCTCCTTCTTAGTAAGGTCGGTTTTGGCACAACTAAAAACCACCTTTTGAGTACCAGGCTTGGCGCCCTTGGTAATAAAAATGCTGGTGGCATTAAATTTTTTCTTCAACGCTGAACTAACGTATTTCTTGCAGCCAGCTCATGTTACTCCTGTCATCTGCGCAACATACGCAGTGGGTTTTGCCTCTTCCTTATCTGCAGCGATGGCTAAGCCAAGACCGAGAGTGAAGACGCCCATTGATGCAATAAGCAGTTTTTTCATTTTCTTTATTAAGCCGTGAACACTCCATGTGAATTCACTAGCAGCTTACATATTAAGCGATTTTTCCTCCTACGTCAGCAAAAAAACGCAAAATCTGCGTCAGTTATGACCGAAAATCCAAGGGAAATCAGGATTCTCAGGCCAGCCCAAGCTCATCTTGGATGAGCTCCTAGGAAAGGTAAAGAGGATCAACGTCAATCGTTACGTGCACGTCATCCGGAAACGTAAGATTCTCCATGATTGAGGTAAGATAGCGGGTCAGCAACCGTGCTGAGGAAGCCCTGAGCATGAGCTGAAAGCGGAATTGGCCAGCTGCTTTGGATAACGGCGACTCCAGAGGTTCTCCCAAAAGAATGGCATCTGGCTGCTTTGCCAAGAGGCGCTTGTGGATAGTTTCAAGGGTGAACTCCGCCCGGCGGGCATGGTTTGAACGCGTTGTCAGCAACACACAATGGGAAAAGGGAGGATAGGAAAACCCTTTTCGAAACCCGAGTTCCTGTTCGGAAAACCCTTCAAAATCATGATGCCGGGCAAATTGAATTGACGGGCTGTGCGGGGTGAAGGTCTGGATGAGAACCTCTCCCTCCATCTCTCCCCGGCCGGCACGGCCGGCCACCTGGGTAAGCAACTGAAAAGTCCTCTCCCCGGCACGAAAGTCTGGGATATGCAGTCCAATGTCCGCATTAAGGATTCCTACCAGTGTAACGTTTGGAAAATGCAGCCCCTTGGCAATCATCTGGGTACCCACAAGGATGTCGAGCTTGTTAGCCTTGAAAGCGCCGAGAACCTCCCGCAAGGCACCCTTGCGCGACATCGTATCGGTATCAACACGTGCCAGCCTTGCCTTGCCAAACACCTTACGCAGGATCTCCTCAACCTTTTCCGTCCCGTAACCCGCAAACCGGATTGCGGGGTCCTGGCACTGCGGACACTTGCGCGGTGCCACCCTCTGGTAACCACATATATGGCACACCAGTCTCTCCTCCCTGCGGTGAAAGGTCAGTGACACACTGCAATGGGGACAGCCGCATGCCTCTCCACATGCTGGACAGGTCATAGACGTAGCAAAGCCACGGCGATTCAAAAATAATATCACCTGTTCACCTTTCTCAAGCCGCCCATCAACCGCGACCCGTAAGCGCTCTGAAATAATGGCCGGCCCTCCTGACTTGGAAAGGTTACGTGCCTCCTGGCGCATATCGACAATACGGATCAGCGGCATGCTCCGGTCATCAACGCGCTCGGGCAGTTCTATC
>JAAESJ010000547.1 GCA_024229495.1 Verrucomicrobiaceae bacterium
CCCATGTCCCGAATTCTTTTCCTCTTTTCTCTCACCTTGGTATTTACCTTAACGTCCCTGCCCACTGAGGCAGCCAAAGACAAACCTAACTTCATTATCATCTTCACAGATGATCAGGGATACGGAGACCTCGGCTGCTTCGGATCAACTAAGATCAAGACTCCAAACATCGACCGAATGGCCAAGGAAGGCCGACGCTTTACCAATTTCATGGTAGCATCCCCAGTCTGCACGCCCTCGCGTGCAGCTTTACTGACTGGCTGCTACCCAAAGCGCGTCGGCATGCACCAACACGTACTCTTTCCATCTTCTACTAAGGGACTAAATCCCACAGAACACACCATAGCTGATCACCTGAAGAGCCAAGGTTACGCCACTGCCGCCTTCGGAAAGTGGCACCTCGGACATCACCCTGAGACCCTCCCTCAAAAGAACGGCTTCGACACCTACTTCGGAATTCCCTACTCCAATGATATGAATCACCCAGATAACAAGGGCAAGCCTCCGGGCCGATCCCCAGGCATGGACGCTCTCTGGAAGGACCCCAAGTCCACTCTCACCAAATGGAATACCCCGCTAATGGAAAACGAAAAAATCGTGGAACTGCCCGTTGACC
>JAAESJ010000548.1 GCA_024229495.1 Verrucomicrobiaceae bacterium
GAAACCTTCAGGTCCTGCTTGCCATTGATGGTCGAGTCCTTGATCGGCGGCAAGCCAAGCAGCGAGGTTGCAAGGTTGCCGGCATCCCCATTGCGCACGGGCGGCAGGGACTTTGAATCATAGGGAGGATTGGCCTTGCCGGGATCCGCGCGTGTGCCGGGATTCATTTTATACAGGTCCCCACCAGCCTGCACACCGGGACCCCACACATAGAAGGGAATGGTGTAGTTTTTTGGTTCATCAGCCTTGGTGTGGGTCTTGGTCGAGAGCCGTCCGCCATGGTCGGCGGTGACAATCATTGCCGTTTTGCCCTTTAGTCGATTGCTGACCTCAATGAGTGTAAGCAGGTGCCCGATCTGGCGATCCACCCTGGCAACCGCATTCATGTAGGGTGTGCCGTTGGCAATGTTCCACCCGTGACCGTGGCCGGCCGAATCACAGTCGCGCAGGTGAATCATGCTGAAGCCAAACGGCTGGCTGTGCATCGCGATGATAAATTTAATGATCAGCGGATCGGTGTTTTCGTCAAAGTGGTAGATATTGATCTTGTCTTTGCCGTTGTCCTCCCCCTGAGTGTCCGGTCCGCCGTTGCGCTCGTTGTAACTCAGGTCATAAAGCACAAACTTCTTCTTGCTGGCAAAAAGGGCCGTGGTCAGGCCGTGGTCATGGGCCACGTCAAAGGCACTTTGCAGGTAGGCCTTCTTGTTGCGGTGCAGTAACTCACCGATCTTCGGCGTACTGTTGCTCACCCAGCCATGCCCGGACTCACCATTAACACCCCGGCCGGTAATCATGCCGGTATGGTTGGGCAGGGTCACGGTATAGTTCGCATCGGTGCGGGCATTGTGGGTATAGGACCCCTCCTTGATCAGGCGATACAGATAGGGGGCACCCTTTTCCCCCAGGAATTCAACGGCATCAGGGCGCAGGCCGTCACAACTGATCAGGATGACATGTTCCGGGCGGGCAAAGGACCGGATGCTGGCCAGGGTGCATAAGATAGCGCCAGCCGTTATGGAGAATAAGATACGCTTTGGGTGGAACACGGGTGTGATTGATATGGTCTTTTTGGCTCGATAATTCAACGGGCGGACGATAGGGGCATTCCTGCCCTTCGCCATGAGAAAATTGGCTCTACAGGGTCTCCCAAAGGAAGAACCGGACAGCCATATCAGTGCAATCCACATTCGCCGGAGCATCTAAAAACAGAGCATATCTCGCCAACATTGGTAAATAGTGTATTATGGAAATTATAAATAATTGGAATTTTGGCTTGTTTTTCTGAGAAAAATTGCTTTTATGTTCCTTTATGGAGGAGGTTTTGCATAATTCCCACTAGGTCTTGCGCTGGACGCGATCTTGCCTCGCCAACAACCCGCAACCAGTGAAGAGCTCATTATTCCCGTTAAATGGGGAAATGTGTTCGCACACGCTACCTTAAACATCGCCAAGGAAAAAATTTCATGACCAAGATAACACCCGCCTTAATCACCTGCGCCGTGCTTGCAATGAGCTCTGCGCCTCACCTCATTGCCCAGGATGAGGCCTGCCTGGGCGTCAGCCGCGATACCATCAACTGGCTTGGTTTAACAGGTGAAGGGGGGGGGCTTCTTGAAGGCGCCGGTGAAGGAAGGGGCGCTGCCTTCCAAAGTGATGATGCTGATGGCGCGCTCATCATAATTATACCACATAGTCTGGAAAACGGGGAGCAAACCATATTCCGGCCCGGCTACCCGAGGGGAGTGACGGATGGGGCCGGCCTGACCGGGTGGGACATTGTCAACGGCAATGCCGCCAATGACAGTGTGCACTTCCCGATGACCGAATACTCAATGCTCAATGAGGATGGCGGCGTAGGCGTAGGCCTAACTATACTCTACGCTTTCGACAGACTGCTTCCAGCAGGCTCAGTAATTGCTGTCAGCAGGTTCAACTGGCAAAAAAGTGCGGGTTTGCGGACACGTGCTTTCGTAACGGCTAGGGATGAGGAGGGCAATCTGTTGCCGCCAACAACCCTTGTCCTGATTGACAACTATGACTTTGAAAACCGCTCCAGCATTGAGTCACGCGGCTGGAATCTGGATTATAATGACATCACCGGGGAACTGGCGCACGAAAAGCCGGGTTTGCTTGCCAACTTCGATGACATTGATACCGATTTGGTGCTGCTCACCACTACCGAGCCGATCGCCTCTATGGAATTTGCTGTGGATGAAAGCCCTATTGATGAGGTGCATTCTGAACCGTTCCGCATCGGCATCGGCAAGCCGGCCTTTACCATCCGTGGCGGAAAGTTCCATGGCCTGATTGATAATACCGAGCCCACCACCTTCAATA
>JAAESJ010000549.1 GCA_024229495.1 Verrucomicrobiaceae bacterium
CTCCCAGGCAATGCCGTATGCCTCTCCGCGCTGTGCCAGACTGCCCTTGAAAGCCGAAGAGCGTTTTTGGCTTGTGCCCATCGAATAGCCATTGTTTTCGATGACATATATCACCGGAAGATCCCAAAGCTCAGCCAGGTTTAGGGATTCATGAAAGGTCCCCTGATTAACTGCGCCATCACCCAAAAAACACAATGAAGACCCTGTAAGTCCTTTATACTTAACTCCATAGGCAAGACCTATGCCCAGTGGAGTTTGCCCGGCGACAATTCCGTGCCCGCCCCAGTAGTTTTTGTCCGGCGCAAAGAAGTGCATCGATCCCCCTTTGCCTTTCGAGCACCCGGTAGACTTTCCGAAGAGCTCAGCCATGCATTCGTTCATGCCCATGCCAACGGCCAGCGCATGTCCATGGTCGCGGTATGCAGTGATGATGTGATCGTTTTTGCCACACAGTGAAACCGTGCCCACGGCAATGGATTCCTGACCGATATAAAGATGTAGAAA
>JAAESJ010000550.1 GCA_024229495.1 Verrucomicrobiaceae bacterium
CTCCTCGGCTACCTGGAAGAGAAAAAGATCCGGGAAAACACGCTCATCATCTACATCTGTGATAATGGCTGGGCAGCAACCAGCACCAACAGGAATGACCCGGCGCAGAAACTGTGGAAAAGCTACGCCCAGCGCTCCAAGAGCTCCCCTTACGAGAAAGGCATCCGCACGCCAATTATGCTGTCCTGGCCGGGTCACGTGAAGCGGGGTCATGTTCAACACCTTGCCCATGCCATTGACCTTTTCCCCACCATTGCAGCGGTTGCCGGCCTTCAGATAAAAGGGAAGCTGCCCGGCATCAACCTGCTCAATGAACAGGCAAGAGTTGATCGGCAACGCGTCTTCGGTGTTTGTCATTCCGTCTACAACATGACCCCCGGCAACCCCGACGGCACCCTGCAATACCTCTGGTGTGTCGAGGATGAATGGAAACTGCTGCTGCGCTACAACGGGCTTGATACAACGCGCTACAGGCAATTGCACATCTGGGATAAGGCACCCGTAAGGCTCTACAACCTGAAGAATGATCCCCATGAAAAAAACGAGCTGTCCGCAATGCACCCGGAAATCGTCAAGCGCTTGAGGCGGGCAATCCGAACATGGCACCCCGTCCCGGCCCCATCACCCGACAAGCCCGCTGAGTAGTTTGGGTTAAAGCAACAAACAGCCGCGTGGAAAACCCATCGCATAACGGCTGGAGCTCAGAAACACCACCGCCTTCCGGGGTATAAACGAACCCTTGAATTTGTTTCGCACTGCGCCGTTCCAATGCCTATAATTCCACTGCTTTCCAACGCGGCCAATAACCAGCCATTCATAAAATGAAAACCCAAACACTCTACTGCCTGCTTTCTTTCCTGCTTGTCGTGCCCTTTGTGCAGGCTGCTGAACGGAAACCCAACATCATTGTCGTCTTCTGTGACGACCTTGGTTACGCGGACATCGGGCCATTCGGCTCAAAGACTCACGCCACTCCGGTGCTCGATCAAATGGCCAGGGAAGGCATGCGGTTAACCGACTTTTATTCCACCTGCCCGGTATGCACCCCGTCACGTTCAAGCCTCATGACCGGTTGTTATCCGCGCCGGGTCAATATGCACGTGGATGAGAAGAACCTTTGTGTGCTCTTCCCTGCAGCGCGCAAGGGACTCAATCCTGACGAGATCACCATTGCCGAGATATTGAAGCAACAAGATTACGCCACCATGTGCATCGGTAAATGGCACTTGGGCGATCACCCTGACTTCATGCCCACCAATCAGGGCTTTGACCATTACTTCGGCATTCCCTACAGCAACGACATGAACCGCAAGCAGGTGCCATTACCTCTGGTGCGTGACCTGACGGCCATCAAGGAAAGCGTGCAGAAAGACACTACGATCACTGCCCAATACACCGCCGAGGCCGTCAAGTTCATCAAGGCCAACAGTAAAAAGCCGTTCTTCCTCTACCTGCCCCATACCGCCGTGCACCTGCCACTGGTGCCTGGAAAAAAATTCAAGGGAACCAGCAAGGACGGAGCCTATGGCGACTGGGTACAGGAAATCGACTGGTCCATGGGAGAGCTCTTCAAGGCAATCAAGGCCGAGGGCCTTGATGAACATACCCTGGTGCTTTTCACCTCTGACAACGGATCCGCCAGGGAAAAACAGGGCAGCAACCTGCCGCTGAGAGGTCGCAAGGGCCGCACTGATGAGGGCGGCATGCGAGTGCCCTGCGTCGTGCGCTGGCCAGGCAAGGTTCCTGCCGCCAGCAGCAGTGGTGCCCTCACCAACACGATGGACTTACTGCCCACCTTCGCCACAATCTCCGGCGGCAAGACTCCCACTGACCGTATTATTGATGGCAAGGACATCTGGCCAATCCTTAGCGGCAAAGCCAAGGGTCACCCCCGTGATGCCTTCTTCTATTACCAGATGGATCAATTGCAGGCGGTGCGCTCGGGTGACTGGAAGCTCTTCTTGGCAATGGATTCCAAGAAACGCAACTGGGGGAAACCCGAGGGTAAAAAAACGCTCGCCCTCTTCAACCTAGCTGCGGATATCCACGAAGATAATAACGTGGCTGTTGAAAACCCGGAGGTCGTCAAACAACTCCTGGCCCATGCGGAAGCCGCCCGCAAAGACCTTGGCGATGTCAACCGGCCCGGCAAGGGACAACGCAAAGCCGGCTGGGTCGAAAAAGCCTCACCTCGCCTACTGAAGAAATAACGCCGCCTCTGCCATTTTGCATTAACCCGTTAAAAGGCACACGCAAGCCAGCAGAACACCAATGATCCGGCCAATACTCACGCTACTCGCGGTTTTATTGCCATTGGCAGGATTAACCGCTGGCGAGCTGCCTCACCTTCCCAAGGAACTTGACCCGGAAAAACAGTCCTACTCAGCACAGAAGAAACTCCCCAACCTGGCAGAACCATACTTCAGCAGTTCGCCGGAGAACCTAGGGGACGGCCTACAGGTTGGCACATTGAATGTGCCGGGCACAGGAGAGGCCATCAAGGCCCTGATCGCTGATGACAAGGCGGGGAAATACTCCAACCTGGATAGCATTCTCCTGTGGAAGGACGGCAGGTTGATTTTCGAAATGTATAACCGCCGGGGGCGGGTAAATGGCCCTCACTACGCCATGTCGATCACCAAGACCCTCACTTCCATCACCCTGGCGCGGGCCATCCAGCTGGGACTGCTCAGCATGGATGATCTCGACAAGCCGGTCATCAGCTTCATGCCGGAAATTGACCGTTCCAAGATCAAGCCCGGTGTCGAGACGATCACCCTGCACAATGCCCTCTACATGGAATCAGGTTTACGCTTCCCGAACAATAATTTCGCCAGGACACTTGGTGAGAAACACCCGCGCCAGAAATTCTTCCAGGCATTGTTCGAGAACACCGAGCCCATTACCACCAAAAGCAAACAGTTCAAGTACACAGGCACAGATCCCTCGATGATCATGATGATCATGGATATTCTCGCCCCCGCAACGGCACAGGAATTCATCGCTACGGAGGTGGCAGGTAAGGTCGGGGCTCTCTATTGCTGGGACAACCAGGCCTGCGGCATCCCCAAGTGTGGCGCCGGGAGCAGCTTCACCTCACGCTCGCTGCTGAAATTCGGCATCGCGGTAATTCAGGGAGGCAAATACAACGGCAAACAATTCCTCTCGGAGGATTACGTAAAGCTGATCATGGACAGGCAAAAAGGAGAAGGGTATTTCTACCACTTCCACAACCGGCGCAAGAAAGCGGCCGGCAAGGAGGTTTATATGATAAGCGGCATCGGCGCTGGCGGTCAGTATATGGCCACCTTCCCCGAGCTAAACATTGTCGCCGTGGCCACCGCCCATAACAAAGGCAAGATCGGCCTGCCCCTGCAGGCAGTGCTGGAACACCTTGTGCCACTGTTTGTGCAATGAGATAATCGACCTATTGGTTGAAAAATCCGCAACAAAGCGAAACTCCCAACAATGCCGACAGCACCCAGAACGACTTTCCTTTATTTCGCAACCCTTCTGGCAGCCCCTCTGGTATCCGCTGAAAATGCTCTGGTTGTTCAATCACCACTTGAGCTTCAGGTATCCCAGCGCGACAAGCAGAATCAGGCAGTCATCACCATTGCCGGCACAATACAGGGCACAGTGGAGTTGATTGAAGCCAAGGCCGAGCTAAACCCCGGAGCCACCCGCGGCAAGCCCGTCAACTGGACAACAATCACCACCGCCAAGCAAATCGCCAAGGGGAAATTTACCGGCAGTTTATTACTTCAGGCAGGGGGCTGGTATACCCTCTCCATTCGCGCACGGAATGCTCAGGACGTGATTGCCGAGGCCAAGGTCATGAGGGTGGGGGTGGGAGACGTATTTATCACGGCCGGACAATCCAACTCCGCCAATTACGGCAGACCCCGGCAAAACGCCCAAGATGACCGGGTAGTCTACTTCAATGGCAAGAACTTCGTTCCCGCACAAGACCCCATTCCCGGAGGCAGTGGCGGTGGTGGCAGTCCCTGGCCCATCCTTGGTGACCTCATCGCCCGGTCAGACAAGATCCCGGTCTGTTTCAGGTCGGCTTCGCTGACATGGACTGAAGTCAAGAACTGGCTGCCACCCAATACGAAACTCTATCGCAACCTTGCCAAGTGTATCGGTGAATTCGGGAAAAGCGGTGTTCGCGCGGTTCTTTGGCACCAGGGTGAATCCGATTCCCTTGCCAAGACCCCTGCGGAGACCTATTTCGAACGCCTGAGGACGATCATCAAGTCACTCAACAAGGACGCAGGCTATATCATTCCATGGCTTGTAGCACAGGCATCCTTTCACCCTGGCTCCAACGAACCGGCAGAAAGAGAGGTAGCCAGGGGGCAAGCGCTGCTCTGGAAAAGAAACATTGCCCATCAGGGAGCCATGACTGATGACTTGGGGAAAGAGTATCGCAGTGACGGGGTACATTTCAATCAACTCGGCCTTGCCACCCATGCCAAGCGATGGTTTGAAGCACTTTCAGCATACGCAATCACAATAAAATAACATGACCAATAAACGGATACCGTTTTTGATGGTGGTCACAGCTCTGCTTACAGCCGCCACCCCGGCTTTCTCTCAGCACAACGCCACCTCACCCGACAAGATCCATCTGCCTGATGGATTTAAAATCGAGCTGCTCTATTCGGTGCCGCGCGATGAACAGGGCTCATGGGTGGCCATGTGCCGGGATGACAAAAACAGATTCATCGTCAGTGATCAATATGGTGGCCTCTACCGATTTCCTGTGCCTGCTCCCGGAAAGCCACTCAACCCGGCAACTATTGAGCCCATTACCTATGCCACTGATGCCCCGGCACGAAAGAGGGGGAAAAAACAGCCGGCCGTTATCCCCAAGAAAACCAAACCCATAAACAGCACACTTCCCCAGCTCGGACATGCTCAGGGACTATGCTACGCTTTCGATAGCCTCTACGTGGTGGTCAATTCGCGCAGCAGCAGCACAGGCTCCGGAGTCTTTCGCCTGCTCGACACCGATGGTGATGACAAATATGACAAAGTGGTCACCATCAAGAAACTGGATGCCACCGGCGGCGAACACGGGCCACATGCCATCCTTCCTTCCCCGGACGGCAAAACCCTCCTGGTGGTCATGGGCAACCAGACCCAGTTGCCGGCAGACTACAGCCACAGCCTGACACCTGAATTCTGGGCCGAAGATCAGCTGCTACCCTCCCTGCAACATTTCATGAAGGGAGTGGTGGCCCCGCGTGGGCACATGGCTCGAATCGACCCCGAGGGCAAGACCTGGGAAATCATCGCCACAGGATTCCGCAACCAGTATGATGCGGCATTCAACAGTGACGGGGAGCTCTTTACCTACGATGCCGATATGGAATGGGACCTTAACACGCCTTGGTATCGGCCAACCCGTATCAACCATGTTATCGACGGGGCTGACTATGGCTGGCGAACCGGGTCAGGAAAATTCCCCGCCCACTGCAGCGACACCTTTGGTGCAGCAGTCGATATTGGCCCGGGCTCCCCGACCGGGGTCAGCTTTGGTTACGGTGCGAAATTTCCGCATCATTACCAAAACGCGCTTTTTGTCTGTGACTGGTCCTACGGCAAACTTTATGCCGTCCATCTGGAGGCAAATGGGTCGACCTATAGTGGTCGTTTTGAAGAATTTGCCAGTTCGCAGCCACTCCCTCTCACTGACATCCTGATCAACCCGGAAGATGGTGCCATGTATTTCACGATTGGTGGCAGGCGCGTCCAGTCCGCCCTCTACCGGGTCACCTACACGGGAAAACAATCAACCTCCCCGGCTCCTGCGGAAAAAGGAAATACTGAAGGCAATAAACAAAGGGAACACCGCCGGGCGCTGGAAGCCTACCTGAAAAAAAATGTTAGCCCGGCTTCAAGGGAAGCGCTTGATCAGATCTGGCAACCGCTGGGCTCTCCGGACAGGGGAATAAGGCATGCTGCCCGTGCCGCCCTCGAAAAGCAGCCGGTCAAAAACTGGAAGGCGCTCCTGAAGCAGGAAAAGCAACCTTCAATCGCCACCGCCGCACTTATTGCCCTTTCCCGTGCGGATGAGGGAAAATCCTCCCGGCTCGTTCTCGAGAAAGCCATGGCTTTCGACTACAAGAAGATCAAAGATCCTCAGCATCGCCTCGATCTGCTAAGGGCCATAACTCTCGCACTGACCCGTGGCGGCATGCCGGCAACAGCAATCAGGACAAAGCTCATTACGTGGCTTGATTCCATTTATCCGGCAAAAACCCCTGAGGAAAACCGGGACCTCTCGACCATCACCGCCTTTCTGCAGTCCCCCTATGCAGTAAGCAAAACGATGTCCCTTCTTGAAAATGCCACAGGTCAGGAAGAACAAATCGCCTACGCCATCAACCTCCGTTTCCTCAAGAAGGGCTGGACGCCTGCGCTGCGGAAGCAGTATTTCCAGTGGTTTATTCGTGCCGGCAACTACCAGGGAGGAGCCCGCTTCCGCAACTATCTGGACGACATCAAGAAGGATGCGGTGGCTTCCATTCCTGCGGCACAAAAGACACCTGCCCTCACTGAGCTCATTAACACCACTGCTGAAAAAAATACTCCACAATTTACCGGCAAGCCCCGCGGGTTTGTCAAGATGTGGACCATGGCAGATTTGGCGGGATTACTCGGTGCCGGACTTGAAGGCGGGCGCAACTACCAGAATGGGCGCAAAATGTTCGGCGCAGGTGCCTGCTTTGTTTGCCATCGCTTCAATAACGAGGGGGGTGCAGTGGGCCCGGACCTCACCTCGGTGGCCGGCCGGTTCACCCCGCACGACCTGCTGGAATCAATTGTCGATCCCGGCAGGGAAATCAGCGACCAATACGGCGCAAGCATCTTCAAGATGAAGGACGGCAGCAGCTTGGTGGGCCGGATCATGAACCTGAAGGAGAATTCCTACTGGATCAACACCGACATGATGACGCCCAGCACCATCACCAAGGTCGACGTGAAACTCATCGAGTCCATTGAACCCTCCCCGGTCTCCATGATGCCTCCTGGTTTGCTTGCCACCATGAAGCAGGACGACATCCTCGATCTTCTTGCCTACCTGCTTTCCTCAGGAAACCCGGGGGACGCATTATTCCAAAACTGATTTGGAGGCAGCAAATGATACTTTTCCCGTGGCACTGCATGCTCCAAGCTTATTACTCCATACAGCGAAGCTATTGCCCGCTCCTCTGTCGATTCCCCGAAAAACAATAAATCCCGTCATGCGTAGCCTGTTGATCCTCATCCTGCCTTTCCTGATCCCGGCTAAGCTCCACGCGGCAAACGAAAACTTCCAGTCCCTCAGAAAAGCCGGAAAAATTCTCTTCCTCGGAGACAGCATCACCTATGGAGGGGAATACGTGGTGTTTTTTGAGCGATGGCTGAGGGTCAACCACCCTGAACTGAAGCCTGAAATCCTGAATCAGGGAATCCCCAGCGAAACCATCTCCGGGCTCTCGGAGCCCGGGCACCTCCGGCACGGGTTTGCCCGCCCTGACCTTCACGAGCGACTGGACCGGGCCCTTAAAGCCCTGAATCCGGACCTGGTGATTGCCTGCTACGGGATTAATTGCGGCATTTATCAGCCATTCGACCAGGAACGTTTCATCAAGTATCAGCAGGGCATTGAGAGCCTGAAGGAAAAAGTGGAGGCCCGGGGTGCAGAGATCATCTTCATGACCCCGCCGGTCTATGACAGGCCCGGCCCGGATTTTGATTACGACGATGTCATGTCAGACTATTCAAAATGGCTGGTCTCCAGGCAAAAGGATGGCTGGCGGGTGATCGACCTGCACACCGTCATGAAAAAAGAACTCACAAAAAAGCGGGCGAAGAATCCGACCTTCAAGTATTCCCGCGACGGAGTCCACCCGGGAGCCGAAGGACATGAACTAATGGCACAGCAAATAATCGGCTTCTTCGCAATCAAGCCGCCACTCCAAGATCCCCCTCCGAATGCCTATGGGAGAATCATGATGCCCCTGCGTGATCGCATGCGGGTATTACGCGATGCATGGTTGACAGAAATCGGGCACAAGCGCCCGATGAGAAAAGGCAAGTCGCTGGATGAAGCAAGGAAGCTCGCTGCTGAAAACACCAAGAAGATTGAAGAAAACCTGCGCGCCATCCTTAAATCCCCCGACAGGCATGAAGCGAAGTAAACAGGCCTGGAAACCAAGGACTCTCCGTAAAATGAATCATCACCACAAATCCCCCCTAGGGCGACACCTTTGCCTGGGCTTCATGCTGCTATCCGCAATCCATCTCAGCACGGGAATTGCTGCAGAAGCACCTGCTGCTGAGAATTTCCTCATGTGTTCCCCCGGCAAGGTCATCTTTAGTGAAACTTTCACCCCCGGCACGGTCAGTGAGCGCTGGGGCATTCGCGCATATTACAAAATTGACGATGGGGTCCTCAAGCGAACTGGCCATGAACCAGAGGAAACGGCACGCACTTTCCTCAAGGACGCCGCCTTTCATAATGTGATCTTCCGCTTTGATTTTCGCTTCGACGGGGCATCGGAAATCCGCTTGATGACCGGTGGCGGCGGCGGTTATAACACCGTGACCCAGATATCCCCGGGCCATTTCCAGGTTAATACCGCAAAACGAAACAACGAATTCGCACCATCCATGCAGGGGGAGTGCGCCTTCGATTTCAAGGAGGGTAAATGGTATACCATGACGGTGGAATTCCACGACGAGGAAGTCATTGCTCATGTCGACAAGGAACACTTTGTGATCGGCCGCCACCCCATCATCAATACCAAGCGAACCTACCTGGCCTTTCAGGTCAGCGGCACCGGTGCCGCCTTTGACAATTTTTCCGTCTGGCAATCAGTGCTTAAAGATAACTGGAAGGCCAAAAGGTCCGGGTTGACCTCCTCGCAGGCAAAGCGTTCACCTGCAATCAAGCGCGACGCAAGGGAACAATACGACCTCATCATGCTCAACCTGAAGGATCGGCTCAGCCGCAACGATGCCAAATACCAGAACCTCCTCAACCGCCATGAGAAGCTTAAGTCGACTCTTAAGACAGATTACCCAAAGGCATTCCTGACACACAAGGAACTCTCCAAGGGCATCGCCAAGAGGCGCAAGGAGATCAAGGAGCGCGATCCCCGATTCAAGGAAATGGAAAGTGCCGTCAATAAAGCGCGACAAAAAGAAAAGGCATACATCCACTCAAGACACGCGGAACTGGACGATCTCCCGAAACACCTGTATTACGCCGCCTTTGAGAAGTGCCGCAAATCCATGCGCAACGACTCCAGGTTGGCAGCACTGGAGAAAATCACCGCAACCCTGGGAGCGGATTTGCACAGGGCTTTCCCCGCAGCTTTCAGCAATGTCGGGGACCTTGTCGATCAAAGGAATGCTTATGCTTCCAGCCTCAAGAAAAACAAGGAATTTTCATTGCGCAAAAAAGCCATTGCCGCCGCCAATGATGCAATCACGAATTACCTCTTGGCCAAAGAACCCAGGCTTAAGCAACTGACCGCGGCTCGAATGGCAATCATCCGGGGGCAAAAAAAATAACCGCGCGGAAGGCCACGTTTCCGGATTTTCACCCCTAATCAGTTCCCGCTTTATGAAAACCACTCCCGGGAAGGCGAGGGAATAATTTACATTGGACAAAGTGATGGGTAGTATTCCGGTAATTCACCGTGAATAACTGCAATCCTTTCATGCTGTCTCAATTGGATATTCGGATAAGCCTGCTCTTGCCCCTGCTGCTGCTCGCATTGCCACGGACTGTGACAGCGGAGGAAAAAATCCGCTTTAATCGCGATGTGCGGCCAATCCTCTCGGAAAACTGCTTTGCCTGCCACGGGCAGGACGCAAAGAAGCGCAAAGCAAAGTTGCGCCTTGATAAGAGCGAAGCGGCAATTGCCGAGCGCGATGACATCAGGGCCATAGCGCCCGGAAACCTGGAAAAGAGTGAAGCGTGGCTCCGTATTATCTCAGAGGATAAAGACGAAGTGATGCCGCCTGAGGATTCACACAAGGAGCTTTCCGGCGCGCAAAAGGATGTCCTCAGGCAGTGGATCCTGCAGGGTGCACAATATGAGGATCACTGGGCCTTCATCGCTCCGGTTGCCAAAGCGTTACCCGACGCCGGGCGCGGAATCGATCACTTCATCGATGCGAAACTGAAGGAGCTCGGCCTGACATCGACAGCGGAGGCGAGCCACAACGCCTTGATCCGCCGCGTCGCTTACGCGGTAACCGGATTGCCCCCGACGCCGGAGGAACTCGCTCAGTTCCTCGCCGACCAAAAGCCTGGCGCCTACGAGCGCATGGTCGATCGCTATCTCGCCTCGCGACACTACGGCGAGGAGATGGCTCGCCACTGGCTCGACGTCGCGCGCTACGCCGACACCCACGGGATGCACCTCGACAACGAACGGCAGATGTTCGCCTACCGCGACTGGGTGGTCGACGCCTTCAATCGCAACCTGCCCTTCGACCAGTTCACGATCGAGCAGATCGCCGGCGATCTGATCCCGGACGCCTCGGTCGACCAGCTGGTGGCGACCGGGTTCAACCGTTGCAACATCACCACCGGCGAGGGTGGCACGATCGCCGCCGAATTCATTTTCCGCTATGCCGTCGAGCGAGCCTCGACCACCGCGCAGACCTGGCTCGGGCTGACCGCCGGTTGCGCGGTGTGTCACGACCACAAATTCGATCCCATACCCACCAAGGATTTCTATTCCTTCTACGCCTTCTTCCACTCCAACGCCGACCCGGCGCTCGACGGCAACAAGCTGCTGACCGCACCGGTAGTCAAAGTCACGCCTTCCGACGACGATGCGAAGACCGTGGAGTTCAACAAACGCGCGGCCGAACTGGACGTGCAGATTGCGGGAATAGAAAAGCGTATTGCTGCAGCGGCAAGCAGGATCAAGTATGTCGATCCCGCCGCCCTCACGCCACCTCCTGAGCCCGAGGTCAAGGAAGTCATCTGGTTTGAGGATGGCTTCCCGAAAGGAACAATTGAAGTTACCGGTCCACCCCTGAAGTTGGTAACGAGGGAAGAGGGCCCGGTCTTCAGGGGCAAACTGGCCATCAGGCGCACTGCCAAGAACGCAATTGGTCAGGATGTCTACTCGCAGGGAAAATTCACCGTGCCAAGGGATGGCACCTTCTTCGCTCATTGTTACCTTGATCCCAAGGATCCGCCCGAGGCTATCATGTTACAGTTCTTTGTGGGAGGCTGGAACCACCGGGTTGTCTGGGGAGCCCACGAAAAAATCGGCTGGGGCAAGGTGAATACCCACCAGCGCGTGGACATGGGATCACTTCCGGAGAAAGGCAAGTGGGTGCGCCTTGAGTTTGCCGCGGACAAGGTGGGCCTGAAGCCCGGTACCACGGTCACCGGCTACGCCCTTACACAGTTTTCCGGGACCATGGGGTGGGATCACTTCGGCATTTCCTCTACCACTGACCCCGCAAAGGATCCTGCCTATTCCTGGCAGGCCTGGAAGGCACAGCCTGAGGCAACCCGCAACCAGGACCTTTCCCCAGACCTTCAAAAACGCTTCAAGGGAAAAGCCCCCGACAAATGGAACACGAAAGAGGAGACGGAATTGCGCAACCAGTGGCTTGGCAGGGTATGCCTCGGTGCCCGCAAGGAACTTGAGCCGCTGACATCAGAGAAAGCCGGGATCGGGACGCAGCGCGCAGCACTGGCTCAAGAGCGTGCGGCGTACGAATCGTCGATGCACTCGACTTTCATCTGGCGTGACCTGCAAAAGCCACGTGATAGCTTCGTGATGCTGCGCGGCGCCTACAACAAGCCGGGCGAAAAGGTCGAACCCGATACACCGGCGGTTTTGCCGCCTTTGGAGAAAGCGAACCCCGATGGCCGTGCGACGCGGCTTGATCTGGCGAAGTGGATGGTGTCCCGCGAGAACCCACTCACCGCACGCGTCGCCGTCAACCGTTTCTGGCAACAGTTGTTCGGTGTCGGGTTGGTAAAGACGGGGCACGATTTCGGGACGCAGGGCGACCTTCCTACTCACCCGAAGCTCCTTGATTGGTTGGCGGTCCGTTTTCAAGACGAGAGTTGGGACATGAAGAAGCTGATGCGGCTTATGTTGGTCAGCGACGCCTTTCGCCGCACCAGTAGCGGCTCCGCCGACCTCTGGCAGGCCGACGCGGAGAACCGCTATCTGGCGCGTGGACCGCGCATCCGGCTCGATGCCGAACAACTGCGCGACGCAGCCTTGCTCGCCGGTGGTCTGCTGGTGAAGAAGATGGGAGGCAAGGGCGTGCGAACCTATCAACCACCGAACATCTGGGAGCCGGTTGGCTTTCGCGGATCGAACACCGCCAAATACAAGCGCGACAACGGCGATGCCCTTTACCGCCGCAGCATCTACACCTTCCTCAAGCGCACAGCACCAGCACCCTTCATGGCGAACTTCGACGCGCCCAACCGCGAGGCGTCATGCTACCGCCGCGACCGCAGCAACACCCCGCTGCAAGCACTGCAACTACTCAACGACGTACAGTTTTTCGAAGCGGCCCGCGGTCTGGCGACGCGTATGATGGTGACGTCAAAGGACCCTGCGGGCCGAGTGAACTATGCCTATCAAGTCGTCCTCTCACGCGCGGCTGCCGCCGACGAACTTGAGTTGATCGGGGACTACTATCAGAAACAGGTCGCGAAATACAAAGCGGCCCCTGCAGAGGCCGCCAAAGCGATCACCTTCGGAGATTCAAAACCGCCCGACGGAGTAGACGCCCCCGAACTCGCCGCCTGGACGCTGGTCGCCAACCTGATCCTCAACCTCGACGAGAACATCATTCGTAACTGATCAACGCCATGATTCACGAAGCCCAATTCACCCTCAACCGCCGCCAGTTCTTCGGCCAGTCCGGCCTGCGCATGGGCGGTATCGCCATGCCGTTGATGCTGGGTCAGTCGCTCTCTGGCCGAGCCTCGGCCGCCTCCGAGGTGCACCCGGCCCTGCCCGGCTTACCACACGCCGCCGCCAAGGCCAAGGCAGTGATCTACCTCCACATGAACGGCGGTCCTTCGCAACTCGACACCTGGGACTACAAGCCGGGTCTGGTTGAGCATTTCAACAAGGATCTGCCCGACGAGATCCGCAAGGGGCAGCGCTTGTCGACCATGACCAGCGGCCAGAAGAAATTCCCGGTCGCTCCTTCCAAATTCAAATTTACGCAACACGGTCAGTGCGGTCGCTGGGTGAGCGAGCTCCTCCCACACACCGCGAAAATCGTCGACGACATCGCGCTCATCAAGACCGTCAACACCAACGCCATCAACCACGACCCGGCCTGCACATTCGTCATGACAGGCACCGAGATCCCCGGCCGGCCGAGCCTCGGCTCATGGTTGTCGTATGGACTCGGCGCCGAGACCAGCGACCTGCCGTCGTTCGTCGCGCTTATGCCACGTTACCCGAGCGGATCGAACGGTCAGGCACTCTACAGTCGCCTCTGGGGGCCGGGGTTCTTGCCCGGCAGACACAGCGGAGTTGTGTTGCGCTCGGCCGGCGACCCGGTGCTCTACATCGATAACCCGCCCGGCGTCGACCGAGACGACCGCCGCGCCATGCTCGACACCCTTGGCGAACTCAACAAGAAGAGCTTCGCGGCGGTTGGCGATCCGGATATCCAGACGCGCATCGCGCAGTATGAGATGGCCTTCCGCATGCAGGGCAGCGTGCCGGAGTTGACCGACATCTCGAAGGAGACGAAGGCCACGCTTGACCTCTATGGCCCCGAAGCGACGAACTCCGGATCGTTCGCGTCCAGCGCCCTCCTTGCCCGTCGGTTGGTAGAGCGTGGTGTGCGCGTGGTGCAAATCATGCATCGCGGTTGGGATTCGCATGGCAACTTGCCAGCCGAGTTGGGCAACCAGTGCCGCGATACCGACCAGGGCTGCGCCGGTTTGATCCAGGATCTCAAACAGCGAGGAATGCTCGATGACACCCTGGTGATCTGGGGCGGCGAGTTCGGACGGACGGTCTACTCCCAAGGCGCGCTTTCCAGGCAAAAGTACGGCCGCGACCATCACCCGCGGAACTTCTGCATGTGGATGGCCGGCGGCGGCATCAAGGGCGGTGTCGTACACGGCGAGACCGACGATTTCAGCTACAGCCCGGTCGAGAACCCGGTGAACGTCAACGATATCAACGCCACCATCCTGCACTGTCTCGGCATCAACCACGAACGCTTCAGTGTCCGCCACCAGGGGCTCAACCTACGCCTCACAGGCGTTGAGGATGCCCATCCGGTAAAGCAAATCCTGGCCTGAAGCGCCCCTTGCTCAACGCTCCAGCGCTATGCCTTGAGACGGGCCGCAAAGAATCTCAACAGGGCCTCCATATCAATAACATGCCCCCCCTTGTGCGCCACGAACTCCAAGTTTTGCGGAACCCCCAGATCATTGTAGATCAACTTGATTTCCTTTAGTGCCGCGCGCGCAAGCGGCACGGTAAACCATGTAGGCCGTTCCTTCAGGCCGTTCTGGCACATGAGGGGACGGGGTGCGTTCAGGGAGTAGATTTCCGAAAAATCGACAAGCTTGCGCAATCCCGGAAATTTCCAGCAGCGGCAATGGTTCTGCTCCAGTTGATCCATCCGGGTCAAAAACCCGGCACTCAGCGTGGCAGCAATACGTTGATCCATTGCTCCAAGCCACATTGCCATTTCCCCGCCGAGGGAGTTTCCTGCACAGCCGATGCGGACGGGATCGACCTCTTTGCGCGAAACTAAAAGATCCACGCAGCGCATGAGGTCCCACAGCCGTTCCCCCATCATGGTCCGGCCCTCTTCCCTGAGGCTGTGCTGGCTGATCTTGGTTGAAACCGTCACGTATCCCTTTTCCGCAAGGACGGTGGCAAACCCGTTATCCTGGTAGCAGGAATGCCTGGTTCCGCTATGCCCCGCAATAACAACCACTGCGGGGCAGGGAGCCTTGATTACCTTGGGAACAGTAAGGACTGCCCTGATCCTGACTGTTGCGGTGCTATTGAATTCGATCTCGTGGAAAAAATAGCTGCCCTCATCGCGTGTCGATAAAGTCCTCGCCCGGAGGGCAATCCCGGGACTTGCGCCAACGAGCTCATCGAGTTTAAGCAACCTTAGCAAGGATGACTTAAGTTGCCTCTGCCAGGCCAGGGCCTCCCCCCCGGTCCGGGAGCTGTATTTCATGCTTCGCAATAACGGCGCCTCTGTTCTTGGCGGGATCATGGCCAAGCCGCCCCCGGGAGGAACCCTGAAATAGCCCAGCGGATTGCCCTCCATGTCACTAACCAGCCAACTGGCATTGGAATAGGTCTTTTGTGGCCTGCTCTCTCCAGCCTTTAAGCCACCATATGGTTGCAAGGTGCCGTTGTATTTCACCCAGTAGAGTTGCACATCCCGCCCGGCCCGATTCACCAAGTTGATTTCAACAGCATCTCCGGAAATCGAGTTTGGCGGCAATCCGGTCTCCATTGCATGCCACTCCATGGTGGCTGCGCCGGCAACAGCTCCCCAAGGGATAAAAATCAGGGAAAGCAGTTTTCTCATGGCAGCCATTGATCCGGCAGAATGGTGGCAGGGTTTATCGATAGGCGGCGCCTGGTCTTTCCAGCTACCATCGTGTCCATTGTTTTGCTAGGATATCCCTGATGAAGATTACCAATGCTGCCAAAAGAGCAATCAAAAGCTCACCCGCCCGGTGGTTACTGGTTGCCTTGCTGGTCGCAATACCACTTTCAGCCCGGTCAGCTGACAGGCCGAATGTGCTGCTGATCATCTGTGATGACCTAAACGATTACATTGAGGGTTTCGGGGGGCACCCGCAGGCACAAACCCCGAACATGGCACGCCTGGCTCGCAGTGGAGTTTCCTTTACCCAAGCACATTGTAATATCCCAATTTGCGGGCCTTCTCGCGCGAGCCTTTTTACCGGCATCTATCCCCACAGCTCTGGCTGCTTCGGTTTTACCAAATGGGACGGCTATGAAATTCTGAAGAACTCACGCACCATCATGGATCACTTCCGAGCCAACGGTTACCAGACACTGGGCACGGGCAAGCTGATGCACCACATGGTCCGGCAGGAGTGGAGCACCTTTGGCAACCCCTCCGACTACGGTCCATTTGCCTATGATGGCGCAGAAAAGCTCGCTCATCCCGACGTGCCCGCCCCATACCGTGAAATCGGAGCCGTCGATGGATCCTTCGGGCCATTGGTCAACCTGGCCGGCAGGAAATCGCCCGGCGCAAAAACCCTGATCTGGCAAACCGGCGGCTGGGCAAAACAACGTGAATTGCGGGTCAACACGCAGGACGATCGTGACCTGACGGCCGATGAGCTCAACGGGCAATGGGCAGTGGAGCAATTGCAGGCCCAGGCAAGGAGAAAGGGGGAAAAGCCCTTCTTCATGGGCGTGGGATTTATCCGCCCGCACACACCCTTGGTCGTGCCCAAACGCTTCTTCGACATGTTTCCCCTTGATGCCATCAAACTGCCGGAAATTCGCAAGGGGGATGTGGAGGATACCCATGCGCGTTCCGTGCGAGCTATCCCCGGCGGAGCCGAGCCCAGCGCATCCCGCACGGAGGACATGGGAACCCATTTGTTCAACACGCTGGTAAAATCCTACAAATCGCGGGATCACGCACTGCGGCACTTTATCCAGGCCTATCTGGCCAGTGTCACGTCAGTGGATGAGCAAATCGGCAGAATCCTCGATGTCATCGATCATTCCCCCCTCAAGGAAAACACCATCATTATCCTGACCAGCGACCATGGATGGGGCATGGGCGAGAAGGATTACCTCTACAAGAACTCATTGTGGCAGGAAAGCACCCGGGTGCCACTGGTCATTCGTGCCCCGGACACCGGTAAGCCTTCAGGTGTGGTTACCCGGCCGGTTTCCCTGATCGACATCTACCCGACGCTGATTGATCTCTGCGGACTGGACAACAAGACAATGAAAAATGATAAGGGGCATCCCCTTGACGGCCACAGCCTGAAACCCCTGCTGGAAAAGCCTGCGCAGGGCAAGTGGTCGGGGCCCGATGCAGCTTTAACCGCCCTCTATAAGTGGCGCATGAAATACAATCCATCACAGGAAAGCTACTCATTGCGCAGCGACAACTGGCGCTATATTCGCTACGAGAACGGCAAGGAAGAGCTTTACGCCACCAGTGAAGATCCGCATGAGTGGATCAACTTGGCTGGAAATCCCTCCCACTCGGCAACACTCATTTCATTACGCCAACAATTGCTCACACGAATACCTTCGGCGGAAAGCAGCGTTCCGGCACAACCAGCATTCAAGCCCAAGGCCGCAGCATCAAAAAAACCTCCCGCCAAGGGCGATGCCAAGGCCTGGAAAGACAAATACTTCTCTATGCATCCGCAAGCAGACAGGAACAAAGACGGCAAACTGACCTGGCCGGAATACAAAGCCCATAAGTCTGCCCTTGATGCCTTGCAATCCAGGGGGGCGAAGCCAAAGGTAAAACCGTGACGCAAAAGATTATCCTCTGCTTGATCCTGTTAATGGCCATCATGGGTGGCTCAACAGGTAGCGCCAAGCCGCCCAACATCCTCTTTTGTATCTCTGATGACCAGGGTTATGCCCACACCGGGGCAAATGGTGATCCTGTCGTGCAGACGCCGGCCTTTGATCGCGTCGCCCGTGAGGGAATTCGCTTTACCCATGCCTTTTGTGATGCTCCAACCTGCGGGCCTTCCCGCAGCGCCATCCTCACCGGCCAGCACATCTGGAGACTGGAGGAGGCAGGCAACATCCACAGCACCCTGCCGAAAAAGTTTGTCACCTATACCGAGGTTCTTCAGAAAGCCGGTTATTCCGTTGGCTTCACGGGCAAGGGCTGGAGCCCGGGGCGGCTCTCTGTGGGAGGCCGTGATGCAAACCCTGCAGGCAGGGAATTTAACAAGCGAAAGTTAAAGCCCCCTTTCCGGGGCATGAGAAATACCGACTATGCGGCAAACTTCGACGACTTCCTGGCACAAGTGAAGGAGGATCAGCCGTTTTGCTTCTGGCTGGGAACAAGCGAGCCTCATCGCGGGTTTGAGGCGGGTGCGGGCAAGCGGACGGGCAAGGATCCCGCCAAGGTGATCGTTCCTGAGATCTTCCCCGACCACCCCGTGGTGCGCAGTGATATTCTCGATTACTACGTCGAGGTAGAGCATTTCGATCAAATGGTTGCCCGTGCCTTGATGTCCCTGGAAAAATCGGGTCAACTGGACAACACCATCGTGGTGGTGACCAGCGACCATGGCATGCCGTTTCCCCGGGCCAAGGCCAGTCTCCACGACGACGGCTCACGTGTTCCCCTGGCTATCCGCTGGCCCAATGGCATCAAGGATTCCGGTCGCACCTTCCACGATCCGGTGAACCTCAGCGCTCTTGCCCCGACTTTTCTCGAGGCAGCCGGGTTGACGGCTCCCGGTATGATGACTGCATCCAGTTTGCAGGACGTCATTGTGAACAAACCACAAACCATCCATTCCGCCGCCTACATCGCCATGGAGCGACATGACGGCTGCCGCAAGGGAGGCAAGGGCTACCCCTGCCGGGCCATCCGGACCAAGGACTACATGTATATCCTCAACCACAAGCCCGAGCGTTGGCCTGCAGGCAACCCGGACCGCGAGTTCTGCGCTCGCTATATCCCCTTTGGCGAGGTCGATTCCTCTCCCACCAAGACCCTGCTGATGGACAACAAGGACAAGCCGGGCTTCAAGCGCTTTTACGACCTCGCTTTCGCCAAGCGCCCCGCCGAAGAGCTCTACGACGTTGCCAAGGATCCCGGGCAAGTCGTCAACCTCGCCGGCAAAGTCAAGTTTGCCGAGATTCAAAAAAAACTGGCGGCACAATTACAAGATCATCTGGTTCGCACCAAAGACCCCCGGGCTCTAGAAATCGAAGCTCCTTGGGACTATTATCCTTATTACGGGACGCGGCGTAATAAGAACTGGCAGGTTGATCTGAAACCATGAGCGGGTTGAAATACCTCCTGTGGCTGCCCTTTTTGACAGCCAACCTCTTGGCCCGGCCCAACGTCCTCATCATCATGACCACGATCCGAATGAATAGTGGAACCATGCGTCCTTTCCCAAGTATTCGTCTATAAAGTCAAGGCTTGCCAAATGGCTGCCAATAACAAGCCGAAAAACCCAGTGCTAATCAATCATACATCACATAAAGAATGACACTATGAATTTACGCCTGCTAATCACCCTGCTTTTCCTGCCATTTGCCGCGCTCCATGCAGCTCCGGAAGGCATCGCCGGCCCACTCGTCGGCGCCATCAAACCCGATCGGGTAACCTTGTGGATGTTCGCCCCGGCCGAGTCCGAGTGCCTCTATGCATACCATTGCGACGACCCCGCCTCGCCCAATGGTGGTGACGGGCAAATCGTAGCCCAGCCCAACCCTGCTGCAGAAGGCCCGGGACGCCCATTCAAATCAGTCATCGAGGGATTGTCGCCGAACACGCGCTACCACTACACAATCACTGTCGATGGCAAGAGCGACCCCGCCTGGGCGGGATCCTTCAGGACGGCTCCGGCAGAGGGAAAGCCCGCGTCCTTCAGGCTGGCGCTCACCTCCTGCATGAAGATCGGGCAACCTCAGGCTTCCTGGTATCTCCTGCTCGCCCAGCAGCCCGATATTCACCTTACTGTGGGCGACACGCACTACGCCGACACCACCGATCCGACGGTACAGTTAAAACACCACGTAACCTATCGCCGCCAAAAGGAATTCGCCACCGTGCTGCGTAACATACCGACCTATGCGATCTGGGATGACCACGATTACGGACCCAATAATTCCGATGGCAGCACCAAAGGCAAGGAACATTCATTGGCCGGATGGAAGCAGACTTGGGCTAATCCAGCGCTTGGAACTCCCGATACCCCGGGCGCTTTCTTCAAATTCTCCCATGCCGACGTTGATTTCTTCTTGGTGGACAGCCGCTACCACCGCTCGCCCAACAAGGCTCCGGATGACGACCAAAAGCGCATGCTGGGCGACGCGCAGTTTGCGTGGCTGCTGAACGGTCTCAGGAACTCGAAAGCCCGCTTCAAGGTCATCGTCTCCGGCAGCACCCTTCACCACAGTAAAGTTGACGGTTGGCGCATCTTCACCTTTTCGCGCCACCGCCTCTTTGATGCCCTCAAGGAGCACCGGATCTCCGGTGTAATGTACATGTCGGGCGATATCCACAACTCCCTCGTCTGGGAGCATCACGAATCCGATCGTGTCGGCTATCCTCTGGTAGAGGTCATTTCCTCCGGGGTGGCCAACAGCAGAACGCTCAGCTTTGCTACGGTGGATTTCGACACCACTTGTGAGGATCCCACTGCCCGGGTCCGAATCGTCTACGGCGACGGTACAATCCGCACCGATAAGACTTGGAAGCTTTCGCAACTGGGTCCGAAGCAATAGAACCAACTTGGAAGGGAACTCGTAAACAGAGAAGACAAACATGAAAAAATCAGTGTTCATAGTTCGATTCACTTTAGTAGCTTCCCTGCTCGGGAACTTTGCCTTTGGCGTGGAGCAAAAAACGAAGCCCAACGTCGTCTTCTTTCTCGTCGATGATCTGGGTTGGGCGGACGTGGGTTGCTACGGGAGCACTTTTCACGAAACGCCGAACATCGATCGGCTGGCCAGGGAAGGGATGCGCTTTGATAACGCCTACGCGACCTGTCATGTTTGCTCTCCCAGCCGGGCAAGCATTTTGACCGGGAAATATCCCGCCCGTACCGATTTGACCGAATGGCTCCGTGGACGCCCCGAGCGGGACTTTGAGAAGCTCCATAGCGCCCAAAAACTCATGTCACTTCCTGATGAGGAAATCACCCTGGCTGAGACCTTAAAGAAACACGGATACGCCACCGCGAACTACGGAAAGGCACATTTAAGTAAAGACCCCAGGACCTACGGATTCGACGAAGCCATTACCGGCTGGGTGCGCTCCTATTACTACCCATTCTCCGGGCAGTATACCAAAACCCTTCCTGCTAAAAAGGGAGACTACTACACCGATAAACTTACCGATGCCGCGCTTAACTTCATCGAGCGAAACAAGGATCGGCCGTTCTTCGTCCATCTGGAGCACTTCGCCGTTCACGATCCCATCCAGGGTCGCAAGAACCTCGTGGAAAAATACCAGAAAAAACTCGCCGGGATGCCAAAGCAAAAAGGGCCTGCATTTATTCTGGAGCCCAACCCGGACGGCCCGGTGCTCTCCGCGGACGAGCTCAAGGTGCTGGAAAAAAACGATGTCCTTAGCGCTCATCAGGACAAGCGGGTGTGGTGGGTGAAGCAGAAGCAGGACAACGTCGAGTTCGCTGGAATGCTCGAGGCCACCGATGAGAGCCTGGGAAGAATCCGGGCCAAGCTTAACGAACTCGGGCTGGCGGAAAACACTATCGTCATCTTCACAGGCGACAACGGCGGCATGTCCGCATCGAACCAGTATCGGGGGATCAATCATCCCCGAAAGAGCCTTGATAGTCGCTTTGCTTCATCCAATCTCCCCCTGCGGGGAGCCAAGGGCTGGAACTATGAAGGCGGAATCCGTGTCCCCTTGATTGTCCACTGGCCGGGACAAACCAAGGCCAATGCCCTCTCACACGCAATGGTTACCGGAACCGATTACTACCCAACGCTGCTGGAAATGATGGACCTACCCCTCTTGCCCAGGCAACATGTGGACGGCAAAAGCTTCGCGCCTGCCTTGAAAGGTAAGGCGCATGACCGCGGGGCGATCTACTGGCACTTTCCACATTACAGCAACCACGGCTACCAGAGTCCGGGAGGAGCCATTCGCCTTGGTAACTATAAACTGCTCGAATACTTTGAAAAAGGCAGCGTCCAGCTCTTCGACCTGGAAAAAGACCTTGGTGAGCAAAACGACCTTTCCAAGGTCAAGCCTGAGATCACCAAGAATCTCTTGAAGATGCTGCATGACTGGCGCCGCGAAGTAGACGCGAAAATGCCGCAAGTGAAGACCGCCTCTGCATCGAATAGCCGGGAAACTCCGCCGACTGCAGGCAATACCTTACCTGCCGACGTCGCAACATTTGCCCCCGGTTGGAAGGTTCGTGATTGGGGCGGCCCTGCCATGAAACCCGGTTTGCGCAAGGAATGGGACGGTCGCAAAAAGGTCCTGCTGACACACCCGCTCAGCAAAACCGCTCCCTGTGTGCTTTCCCGGAAAATCGAGGTGCCTGAGGGAAAGAAAACCACCCTGGAACTGGAGGTCACCAACCACCCAAAAGGCAACTGGAAGCTGGTGGTCATGATCAACGGCAAGAAGACCCTCAGCAAGGATATTGAGGAAACCAAGTGGCAGCAGCTTCAGGTCGATCTTGCCAAATACGCCGGAAAGATGGTGACCGTCGAATTGGAGAACAGGGCCACGGGGTGGTCACACGAAGCTGCCTACTGGAGCCGGATCGAAGTCATACACTAGAAATCATGCGCTTGGGACAGGGAAGCACAGCCAAACTTTTTCCCTTCAACTGGACAATCATCGGCATTGCCGTCCTCTTACTTACCCCGCCGGCCAGCATCGCCAGTCCGTGGGAATACCTCGACAATGGCACGCTGCGCATCGGCATCGACAAGTCCCGTGGGGCCTGTATCGGCTACTTCGCAATGAGTGCAACCGGGCGCAACCTGCTCAACAACCGCGATGAAGGACGCTTTATCCAGCAGTCCTACTACGGGGCTCCTGACGGATCGAAATGGAACGGCAAGCCCTGGGTCTACAACCCGGTCCAGGGCGGACACTGGAAGGGGAAAAAATCCCGGCTCCTGGAGTTTACCAAGGACAAAAAAAAGCAAACGATCTCGGCGCGGGTTGAGCCGCTGAGCTGGGCCAGTGGGCTCGCCTGCCCGGAAGCCTTAATGGGTGTTAAGGTATCACTTGAAGGCGCCATGGCCCGTATCGGTTTCCGCATGCACTACACCGGTAAAAACCAGTCAATGGTGCGCGACCAGGAAATGCCGGCCGTCTTCGTGGACGCCGGGCTTGCCAACCTTGTCTATGAGGAAAACGGCCGACTTAAGCGCCGGGTTCCCGGCTGGCCGAACGAGCGCGGCAGGATCCCGGAAAACTGGGTGGCTTACCTTGATGAGAGAGACTGGGGCATTGGCATCTACACGCCCGGGACGGAAATATTCACCTGTTACCGCTTTAAGGGCAATGGCGAGAGGGGCCCAAAAGGCTCGGCATGCTCCTACGTGGCACCCTTAAGGAGGTTCTCCCTTCAAAAAGACACAAAGATCGATTACGAGGTATTCCTGACCATTGGATCAATTAACGAAATCCGCACCCGCTTTGCCTCACTCAAGAAACGGCTCAACAGGCAAGCCGACAAACCCACAACCAAGATAAAACCCTGAAAACACAAACCATTATCCTCTGTGCCCTGTTGCTGCTCCCGGCCTTCTCAGTAGCCCAGCAACTCGGCTTCAAGCGGCCGCAAGCCAAGCACAGGACCAGCAGGCCGGTGCCGAAGCCATGGCTGGGTCACGGACATGATAATCGCCCGGAAATCCGCAATGCCACCTACCTGAAAACTCCCGCGCAAATTCAGGCGATGCCCATCAAGGGCGGTGGCGACACCGACAAACTGAGTTATCCAGAAAGCAGCGGACTTCGCATTGTGGCCACTGGCCACAGCTGGATGCGGCCTGGATTTGGCACGCTACCGGAAATTGCCAAAGCTGCCGGGCTTGAGCAGCGGCTGCGGGTGAACTACCGGGGCGGGGAGCTTGGTGCAGCCCGCATGATGTGGGAACTGGAAAATGGCATCCTCTCCTCAAGGGGCAAGTCAAACCCGGTATGTTTGAGCGCCATCACGACCGGCAAATGGGATGCCATGCTGTGGGGCAGCTACACCAATGACCGCCCGGAATACTACTTCGGCTGGATCGACTTCTGCCTGAAATTCAACCCCAAGATGGAGTTCTATGTCTTTAATGGCTGGCCGCAGTGGGCTGATGGTTTTGGCAAAGGAGACCGAAAGCCAAGGATGGAAAACTACCGTGCAAGGGCAAAAAAAACCACAAAGACCATCACCGGGCAAATCGCCAGCCTGGACAAACGCTACCCCGGCAAGGTTCATGTCATGCCGACCAACGAGGCCATGCTGGCGGCGCTGGAACTTTACTTCGAGGGAAAACTCCCCGGCATCAAGGCGCTCAACAGGAAAACCGAGGGCAAGAGTCCCTCGATCTGGAGCGATGGCGGGCACCTCGGTGAGGGCATGGCCTGGCTGGAGGGCTATGTCTTCTATGCCACCCTCTACAAAAAATCACCCGAGCTCATCAAGCAAAGGCCAAGACAAAAGCACGTGAATGCCGAACTGGATGCCATCTTCCGCAAGATTGCCTGGCAGGCCGTCATCAACAATCCCCTCTCGGATGTTACCGATAAAAACAACAACGGCATCGGCGATGCCATCGAGTCCTTGAAGAAAAAATGATGCGCTCAATCCTGATTATCTGCACTTTAAGCTTCACCATTTGTGCTGCTGTTGCCGGCAAGCCCAAGCAACCCAACATCCTCTTCATCTTCGCTGATGACTGGGGGTGGGGAGATCTCAGTTGCCATGGCCATCCCTATGTCAAGACACCCAACATCGACCGCCTCGCCAGGGAGGGGACAGACTTTTATCGTTTCACCGTGGCCAGTGGAGTTTGCTCGCCAAGTCGCACGGCCGTGATGACGGGGCATTTCCCGGCCCGTTACAACATCGACGGCCACTTCGCCTGGGTGCCCAGCAATGCCAAACGCAACATGCCTGACTGGCTGGATCCCTCGGCACCGCTGTTGCCGCGCTTCCTCAAGGCCGGGGGCTACACCACGGCGCACTTCGGCAAATGGCACCTTGCCAACAACATGATCCCTGACTCACCCCTGCCCAGTAAATATGGCTTCGATACCTATGGTGCCTTTAATTGCGCGGGCAAACAGATGCCCGTGCACGATGATGCTAAAAACGCCATATCCTTCATCGAAAAAAGCAACCGCGATGGCCGGCCCTTCTTCATCAACCTCTGGTTGCACGAGCCGCACACCCCGTTTCACACCCTGCCGCAATATCGTGAACGCTTCCCCGGGCTTAAGGAGCGTGATAATATCTACGCCTCCGTGCTTTCCCACGCGGATGATCGGGTGGGCGAGGTGCTCAAGGCACTCGACCGCCTGAAACTGGTGGAAAATACACTGGTCGTCTTCAGCTCCGACAACGGACCGGCCCGGGCAGGCAAAGCGACCAAACTCGAGTCCATGTTCGACTCCGCCACCGGCAAGGGATTCAACATCGCCGCAGCCCGGGGAATCACCGGCGGGCGCAAAGGCTACAAGGCGGCACTTTTCGAGGGTGGCATCGGCGTCCCCTTCATCGCCCGCTGGCCGGGAAAAATCCCCGCCGGAAGGGTGGACAAGACCTCCATTTTCTCAGCTGTAGACCTGTTGCCCACCTTTTGTGAAGTCGCCGGCATAAAACTGCCCGCCACTTACAAGCCGGACGGCATCAGCCAGGTGGCAACCCTCCGGGGCGAGGGCACCCCGCTTCGTGCAAAGCCACTCTTCTGGAAGAGCCTCGCACCGTGGCCAGCCCGCAAGGGAAAGCCCGATCACTGGGTATCCTACGTGGTGGCTAGCCGGAACTGGAAACTCGTAGCCAACCGGGATGCCGATTACGTGGAATTATATGATCTGCTCGCCGACCCTCTTGAGAAAAATGAGCTCAAGGCACAACACCGGGAGGTGGTGAAGGAGCTCCTGTTATTGCTCAGCCAATGGCGGGCAACGCTGCCCGAAAAACCCACAGGCAAGGTGTTTTCAAGCCTGCGCAAAAGCTAGCCATCTGGAAAAAGTCGAGCAGGCAACCTGATCCATCGGCTGCTTGCCGATTGATGATGGATTTTATCAGCTGGACTTTTCCTGCCTGATGACCTCATAAGAAACCAACTGTTGCCAAGCCAGAAAGAGAATACCAATCATGAACCGAAGACATTTCCTCCAAGCCGGCGCTCTCTGTGGGGGAGCAGCCGCCACAACCATTGCCACCCATGGAGCAGAGGGCAACCCTTCCGGTGTCACCGGTTACCAATACCGGTTGCCCCGCTTCAAGGAGGGCAGCCGGCTGCTTTTCATTGGCGACTCCATCACCGACATGAAATGGGGGCGCAACGAGAAGGATCGCAACCATTACCTGGGACACAGCTATGTCTACCTAATCGCCGCGCGCCTCGGGGTCGATATGCCACAGGCTAAACTCGAGTTCTTCAACCGCGGACACAGCGGCAACCGGCTCACCAACCTGAAGTCACGCTGGCAAAAAGACGTGATCGAGATGAAGCCGGACCTGCTGAGTGTATTGATCGGAGTCAATGACCGCAAGGTCGAGAAAGTCAACGACTTCGTGGCGGATCAATGGGAAGCGGACTACCGCGATGTCCTCACCCGCTCCCGTAAGGCCAATGACAAGCTGCGCATTGTACTACTCGACCCGTTCGTGCTGAAATCCGGATGGTGGATGACCAAGGGGGGGCAATGGGACACCAGCCGCGCACAAATCGCCAAGATGTGTGCCATCGTTGATAAGCTTGCCGGGGAATTTGACGCAGTCCACGTAAAGACCCAGGAAATCTTTGATGCGGCGGCAAAAGCGGTGAATCCCGAGCAGTGGATCTGGGATGGCGTCCACCCATTGCCACAGGGTCACGAATTAATAGCACGCAGCTGGCTGCAGGCCGTCAGTGCCTGATTGACGAAATGAATAAGAGGGCCTGTTTTTTCTTTGCCCTGGCATTGTCCACGCTGGGTATGCCACTTCATGGCGCATCCCTATGCCCCAATATCGTGCTTATCTTTGTCGATGACATGGGTTACGGGGACCTTGGGTGCTACGGTAACAAGGCAAACAAAACCCCCAACATTGACCGGCTTGCTGCCGAAGGGCAGCGCTGGACAAGCTTTTATGCCTCAGGAGCGGTCTGTGTTCCAAGCCGAACCGGCCTGATGACAGGTCGACACCCGGCGCTGTTCGCCGCCGGGAAAAATAATTTGGCCAAGGTCCGGGACAAAATGATGGCCGCAATGCTCAAAAAACAGGGATACGCCACGGCAATCCTGGGCAAATGGCACCTGGCCGGTTACCCGCAGGATTTCACCAAGAGCCAAATGCACCCGCTGGAATGCGGGTTTGATTATCATTTTGGCACACCGGGCAGCAATGATGTGCCGGCACCCCCCGGTAAGCGACAAACCCGAAGCCTCTTTGATGCCTGCGATAAATTCACCTTCAGGGTACCTCTTATCCGTGGGCGGAAACTGATTGAGTCTCCAACTGACCAGGAACTCCTCACCAAGCGCTATACGCAGGAAGCGGTAAAGTGGATTGGTGCCAATAAGGACAAGCCGTTTTTCCTTTACCTTGCCCACAACATGCCGCACGCACCGGTGTTCGCCTCAAGGGATTTCCAAGGCAAAAGCAAGGGGGGGCGTTATGGCGATACCATTGAGGAGATTGACTGGTCAGTGGGGCAGGTGATGAAGACATTAAAGGATGCAAAAGTGGATGAAAAAACTCTAATCGTTTTCACCAGCGACAATGGGCCATGGTCGATGTTCGGTCCACATGCAGGCACTGCAAAGCCTTTGCGGGGAGAAAAAGGAACTTCCTGGGAAGGCGGTTACCGGGTGCCGGGAATCTTCCGTTGGCCGGGTAAAATCAAACCTGGAACCGTGAATGGGTTGGCGGCCAATCTGGATTTATATTCTACTTTTGCCACGATGACTGGTGGGAAAGAGCCTGCAGAAATGAAAGGTTATATTTCCAAGGATCTGTCGAGCGTTTTACTGAAGGAAGCAAAGAGCCCTCGTCAGAAATGGTTCTATTCCCACGGAGGCGCATTTGCCTTTCGATCGGGCAAATACAAAATTCATTTAGGAACCAAGAATCGTTCCTCCAACCCTGACACGCGGGCACGTGAACCCGTTGCAAAACACGACCCGCCTTTGCTTTTTGATTTATCGGCTGATATTGGAGAACAAAAGGACATCGCCGCCGATCATCCGGAAATCATTGCGCGTTTACTAAAGGAAATGAAAGAGTTTCGTGCGCTCCAATAAATGACCATCCAACATGAATTCAATCACCTTGCCTATGACAAAAAACGATCCGTTTCAACCCTGCCCAAAACCCGGCAATTTAACCTCCCTATGAGAAGCGGGCCTCCCTCACTGAGATTTCATCCCCGGAAGGAATCGCGATTTTCCTGTAAAGCTCGGGCCTCCTCCCTCGCATCCAGCGCCGCCCCGAGCTTGTAGCCAGAAGATCCATGTCCAGGTCCGCAACGACCATGGCGTCGCCCACCCTCCAGGTCTCCTCAAGGATCCTTCCGTAAGGATCAATAATCATGGCGTTCCCGGTCCTGACCTCATCATCATCGAGGCCGACCCCGTTACTGAAGACAATAAAGATCCCGTTGTCATGCGCTCGCGAAGGAAGCCAGCGCATCAGCCATCCCCGCCCGTTGGGCCCACGAAATTCCTTTTCAATTTGTTCCGGATCCTTGAACCGGTTCTCCCAGAGTTTCAGATCAATGACCTTCATTCCGTGCGGACTCCCGGACGCACAACCCCCGGTCTGGTGGGGCGCGAGCAGAATGTCCGCCCCCTTGAGCGTGGTCATCCGCACGTTCTCGATAAGATTATTATCATAGCAAGTCAATATTCCTATCCTGTGTCCCAGGTGAGAATCAAAAACCGTGTAGTCATCCCCACTGGACATGTGTTCACTGATGAAGCAGTGCAGTTTCCGGTGACAGTTCACCTGTCCATTCGGATGAACGACAGCATAGGAGTTAAAGAGGTTGCCATCCTCCGAACACTCAATGAGACCGGCGCCAATAATCATTTGGTGTTTCTCCGCCAGTTCACATAATGCCTGCACTGATGGACCGGACGGAACTTTCTCGGACAATCCCTCAATAGATTCCCGGTTCAGTTTTCGGACATGCCAGTAACCGGTGATGCACATTTCCGGAAACGCGATGATCTCCACCCTCCTGTCAGCAGCCTCCTTACAGAAATTGCGAATCGTTTCCAGGTTAGACTCCTTGTCTCCCGGCACATGATTGAATTGAACTGACGCGGCCCTGATCATTGTATTATATCTATAAAGAGAATGCTTAGACCTTCGCCCGGTTCAACCTGAATCTGTTGCAAAACACAATCCGCCTTTGCTTTATGATTTGTCGGCTGATATTGGGGAGCAAGCGGGCATCGCCGCCACTCATCCGGAAATCATTACGCGGCTACTGAAGGAAATGAAAGAGTTTCGTGCTCTTCATTAAATGTTCATTCAACCTGATTGCGCTGCGCCCATACCTCGCGTTGCTTTTCCCCTTGTCGCGCCTCAGAAGTAGCGGCGGCAACCGGAATTAGCCGGAAATTTTCCCTCTTCCTGATAATCCGCGAGTTATGGATCAGTTAGCGTCGCTTCCCCGCATCCTCCTCCCGCCGTGTTGACTGCCTCGGAGCATCCTCAAGCGCGGCATAAACCACCGGGCGCACCGCACGCTTGAGCTGTTGCATCGGTGACTGGTTACTCAGGGTGATAACCGCCAGCTCATCAGCAGGGGAAATGAAAAACTCCGTGCCCAATCCGCCCAGCCACTCATACTCACCGTGCGGGGCATCATCGATTTTCCTGATGCGCACCGCAAACCCAAGCCCAAACCCGCGTCCTGCCGGTGGCCACGTGATCTCACCGACCCCCTCGGGCAACTGATTGCGTGTCATCATCCTGATCGTTTCCGCCTTCAGTAGGCGGGCGCCGTTAAATTCACCCTCTCCGGTAAGCATCAGGCAAAACCGCATGTAGTCAGCCGCCGTGGAGACGAGGCCACCGCCTCCGGAGAGGAATTTCGGCGACCTCTCAAAGGTAAACGGGCCGGAAGTTCCCGGTTGCGGGGCAGTCACCGGCTTGAGTCCCCTGCCGTAGGCGACTGCAAAGCGATGCCATTTTTCCTGCGGGACAAAAAACCCGGTATCCACCATTCCCAGCGGCTTGAAAATGAGCTCATGAAGCGCCAGATCCAGCGGCTTGCCGGAACCGATCTCTACCAACCGGCCGACGACGTCGGCCGCGAAGCTGTAGATCCATCCGCTACCCGGCTCGTAACTGAGCGGAACGGCTTCGAGGCGGTTCATCATTTCCTCCAGTGTGCTGTCGGCCAGTGCCGGGTGTCCCGCCCTGCGCAGGGCACGATCCGTGGCGGCATTGTTGGGCAGACCGGATGTATGTCGCAATAGATCCCGTAAGGACATTTCACGTTGCGGTTTCCTGCCCTTGAACTTCATGCGTCCAAGGGCCGGGATATACCTTGAGGCCGGAACATCAAGCTTTAGCCGACCCTCCTCGACAAGGATCATGGCTGCAACACTGACCACTGCCTTTGTCATCGAGTAAAAGCGGAAAATGGTATCCTTTGCCATCGGTTTCTTCGCCACAATGTCCTGCATGCCATAGGCCTTGAAATGAATGATCTTGCCGCGACGGGCCACAATCGTTACCGCGCCCGCCACCTGACGAGCTTCGATAAACTTCCCGATGGCGGGATCAATTCGACGAATTGCCTCAGCACTGACACCCACCTCCTGTGGCTTGGCCACCGGTAACTCCCGGCCACCTGCCGGGGAGGGAAGCCATAGTATTCCTGCGCCCAGGGCACTAAGCAATGCTGTTGCCGGCCGGCGCATCTCCGTTTTTTGTCCCCTTGCCATTGTTTCTTGCACCTCGCAGCATGCCCCAAGAGCCGGATGTTTGCCAACTCCCTTGCATAAGTTGCACCCCCTTATCAGCCACAGGCACCGCATTGGCAATCCCTTCCACCTTTGCCTCCTATAAGCATTGACCCGGAAGCCCGACTGCGAAATGCTTAGGCTGACAATGAAAGGGCTCTTCACACTCCTTGCCATGGCCTTGTTTTTACCAGCCCTGGCACCTCATTCCGCTGCCGCCGGACAACCGAATATCGTGCTCATCTTTATTGATGACATGGGCTGGGGTGACTTCTCCTGCTTCGGCAACAAGCTGGCTGATACACCAAATATTGACCGGATGGCGAAGGAAGGCCTTCGCTTCGAGCAGTTTTACGTCAACTCGCCCATCTGCTC
>JAAESJ010000551.1 GCA_024229495.1 Verrucomicrobiaceae bacterium
CCTACTGTGAAAGTATCGGAAGCGGATTCATCCGCATTCAGACCTTGCATGTTAGCGCCCTGAGTATATGTCCAAAGTCCTCCACTGGTTACTGTGTAAGTACCATATCCGCCAGCAGAAGCTGTAGCAGATGATACCGCTGTGAAGGCTGGTGAGTCGCCATCGTCAGCGTCACTGATTGTTAGAGTACCACTTGGTGTTGTACCGTCATCCTCAGTCATTGCTCCAGTTGAAGTTCCACCGATTGAAGAAGCGTCGTTAGCACCAGTCAATGTGATCGTAACTGTCTGGGATGTTCCATCAGATGCCCCTACGGAGAAAGTATCGGAAGCGGATTCATCCGCATTCAGACCTTGCATGTTAGCGCCCTGAGTATATGTCCAAAGTCCTCCACTGGTTACTGTGTAAGTACCATATCCACCGGTAGAAGCTGTAGCAGATGCCGCTGTGAAGGCTGGTGAGTCGCCATCGTCAGCGTCACTGATTGTTAGAGTACCACTTGGTGTTGTACCGTCATCCTCAGTCATTGCTCCAGTTGAAGTTCCACCG
>JAAESJ010000552.1 GCA_024229495.1 Verrucomicrobiaceae bacterium
CGCGGCAAGGCCACTGAAGAGGACTATTACCTGGCCGGGCGTGGACAGGGACTCCTGGTTACCTCGCTGACGATCATGGCGACCTTCTTCTCCGGTGTCGCCCTGCTGGGTTTCCCGGGCATGGTCTATGAGCACGGTGTCTCGGCCATGTTCCTCGCGCTCAACCTGCCGGTGGCCGGGGCCGCGGTATACCTGCTGGGCAATGGCATCCGCAAGCTGGGCAAGGCCCGCGGTTATGTGTCACCCGGCGACATGATCGCAGGTTATTACGGCGGCTCAATGATCAGGATCGTGGCTGCCGTGCTTGGCATCCTCTACGTCCTGCCCTACATCATCATCCAGATCAAGGCCGGGGGACTGCTTGCCAAGACTCTCTTCGGTGAGGACATGTACAACACCGGGGCCGTCGCTCTGTCTGCCGTGACACTGGTCTATGTGCTGGTGGGAGGCATGCGCTCGGTGGCCTGGACCGATGTGTTGCAGGGATTACTCCTGCTATCCGGGGCGGTATTGGCCGGCATTGCCGTGATCGCAAGCATGGGGGGACCGGGCGAGTTCTTTGCCAAGGTCGCAGAGCTTGACCCAAAGCAATTGACCATGCACGACCCGGCGCAGTCCAAGTGGAACCCCTGGTGGATTTTGACCTTTTGCCTGTTTGGCTCACTGGCCAGCATCGTGCAACCCGCCCAGTGGATGCGCTTCTATGCGGCAGGCTCCTCAAAAATCCTGCGGCGAAGTGCCGTGATCTTTGCCGTGGTCCTGCCGGCCTGTTTCCTGTTCGGGATCATGCTCGTTGGCCTTGGCGGACGGGCCCTGCATCCTCCCATTGACCCTTCCCTGCCGCTGAATGCGGCCAACCTTCCGGAAGGACTGAGCAAGGCCGACCAAATCGCCGTCTTCATGCTGCGTGAGGAGTTACCGGTCATGCTCGGTGGACTCGGCATCGTGCTGGTATCCATCATCATGGTGGCCATCATGGCCGCCTCCATGAGTACAGCTGATAGCAACCTGCATGCCCTTGGCGGGGTCATCACCCGCGATGTCTATGATCAAAAAAACCCGAATGCCAGCCAGAAAGAGCGCGCCTGGGTCGGGAGGATTGTCATCATTGTCACGACACTTCTGGCCCTGCTCATTGTTTACCTGGGAGAAAACAGCGAGTTCGGCAAGGGCCTGCTGAAAACCATTGGCCAATTCTTCTTCGCAGCCATGGCCTTTTCCTGCCAACTGGTTCCCGTCGCCGTGGACATCCTCTACATCCGCAGGGGAACCCGTGCCGGGGCCATTGCCGGCATGATCACCGGCGGTGCCGTGGTGTTGGTAACCCTGTTCCTTACCGGCACAAACACCATCGATACCATCAAGCGCGTCATTGACATGGGCGGCCTTGCCCTGGCCTTCAATGTGCTGGTCTTTATTCTTGTCAGCCTATTCACCCGCAAGCCGGATCCTGAACACATCGCCGCCTTCAAGCGTGACCTTTCCTGATAAGCCTTTTAATTTATTCCCATGAGCAAACCGCGCATCCTCACCACCACCGTCGGGTCCTATCCCGTCCCTGACTGGCTATCCGCCCTGCCCTCCGAGCAGGCCGTCATTGACGCCACCCGCGTCATCTTTGACACGCAGCGTGCCGCCGGCATTGACCTGCCCACCGACGGCGAGCTTTACCGCTTTGACATCAACCATCCCGACACCAACGGCATGATCGAGTATTTTGTCTCACCGATGGGAGGATGCGAGAGCGCCATC
>JAAESJ010000553.1 GCA_024229495.1 Verrucomicrobiaceae bacterium
ATCGCCACCAGTGAGGAGAATCCAGGTCCAGGCAACTCAAGGCCGATGGTATTGATCGGCACATTCAGGGGATTGATCTTTTGCATATCATCAACAACTTCCTCGCGGTCATCAGCTGCCCCGTCAGAAAGAAGCCAAATCAACGATGGAGCCGGTTTCATGGCAAGGGCAAGCTCAAGAGGTGGCTTCCAACGGGTTCCTCCCTTTGTCTGGGCAATGCGCACGTCATTAATTGCCTTTGCAATGCCCTCCTTGGTTGCCTGGCTCCATGGAATCCTGTCAGCAGGATTATCAGCAAACCTAGCAGGTGCCCCCAAGAGTGTTTCTCCACCAAGCCACGGAGCATGAGAATAATAAATCACCTGAAAATCCATCCCCTTAGGCAACTTACTGAGGGAATTGACCAGCTCCTTCTTCAATCGTTCCAGGCGAACACCGCCACCTTCCCTCTCCATCGACCCAGAGAAATCCACCAGGAAAACCACCTTGTTGGCCTTTGCCTTGGCCCCGAAAAAGGACATCGAGCCACCGCCCCCACCACCGCCTTTACCTCGCCCGAATCCGAATCCCCGGCCGATATCAACGCCAATGCCCACCGGCACCTCCGCCGGGTCCTCGATAGAGGGGACTGCAATTGGTGAAGCAAGGGCTGCCGCGATAGGTTGTACCCTTGATGCACTTTGCGCCGGTTGTGGTTTTTGCTTCACTGATCGCGCAAAGTCCTTCTTGTTGAGATTGTCCGGCTCCAGCCCCTTCTCGGTAACGGCCACGATCTGTGGCACCTCCTCCGGGCCAAGTGAAACGAAAATCAAGGTCAGCAGGAGGAGCAGGATTGCATGTACCGCAACTGTCGTGGCAATGGACACAAGTTGTCCACGCCGCGCCTGCCGAAGACGCTCCTCATCAGCGTTCTGCGAATTCACCTCAATCTCAGCGGATTCGAAACTGGAATTTTCCTCCATCATGATTACGGGCAGCTAAACGCCCCCCGACTTCCTGATAATAGCGGAAATCTGGCCCCACGGCAAACACCGTAACGCCTGCGGCTTGATTTTTATTCCTCCTTGTAGGAAAGCCCGATTTCCCTCTTCCAGAGGTCCAGAGCCCGCATCAAACCAAGCGTCTCCTCCAGACACATGGCAGGTGATTGGGCCTGCCGGGCTTCAAGAAAGCGCGCGACCGTGTCCGCCTCCGCTCCGTAAAGATAATCCCCACTGATTACCTCTATCACTTCAGGAACCTCATTGTCGGCGCGGAAAATATGCAACTGGGTAGCCCCACCCTTCTGAGCAGGCTTCCAAGGCAAGGGAACAAACAACCTACCCTCTGTGCCCGCGATACTGACATTAATCGGTTCATCAAGGGCAACACCACAACTCAGTCGAGCAGTGATCCCCCCTGGGAAAAGAGCCACCGCACTGGTATATTCATCAACTCCGCTCTCCCCAAGAGAACCTACCGCCTTAATCACCTCAGGCTCAGCATATGCCTCTCCCCGCGCGGCACCCGCCACAAGCATGGCCATTGACATGGGATAACCTCCCACATCAAGGATACCTCCACCACCAAGGGCCTTATTGAGATGGCGACCCTCGGGATTTGGCCCAATATCAAAGGAGAAGGATGCCTCAATGGATTTCACCTCCCCAATAGCCCCTTCGCTGATCAGCCTGACAATTTCGGCGGTTTGGGCCGAACAGCGATACATATAAGCCTCCATCAGGAAGACGTCATTCTCCCGGGCAGCGGCAATGATCTCCTCCGCCTCGCTCGAATCCATTCCAATGGGCTTCTCACACAGGATGTGCTTCCCCGCTTCTGCTGCGCGAATTGCCCACTCACGGTGTAAAGGGTGCGGCGTGGCAATGTAAATGGCATCAACATCTGGATCAGCAAGCAGCGACTCGTAGCTCGGGTGCCTGTTCGGAATTCCCCCGAACTGCTCGGCAAAGCGGTCCGCTGATTCCTGACTCCTGCTGCCAACGGCGGCAAGCCTTCCTGATTGACAATGTTGCACTCCCTCGGCAAAAGCTCCGGCGATATGTCCTGTCGCCAAAATCCCCCAATTCAATTTTGTATCTTGCTTTGTCATCTCGCTAAAGAAATATCGCCAAAATCAGAGACTGGCAAGCTGCTAAGGGGCGGCAGGAAGTGAAGCTAGCGCTTCCTTTTCTGCTCAATTGCCTTCCGTGCAGCCTCCCGCCGCTTACGTGCCTCATCCAGACGTCGTTCTATTTCCGCAATTTCCTCATCAACGTCCTGTAATTGCTTTTGCAGTTCATTATTGCCCGTCACCTTGAACTTTCCCAGGTCAAGGTTCGACAACAATTCCTTCAGGTCAGCCGCCGGGATTGCATAACTTTTCACCCTGCCGGCTCGCGCAACGTTGATTCCCACAACATTCCCATCCAGATCAACAAGTGGCCCCCCGCATTCATTGGGGTTCAGGGTAAGGTCATGTTGCAACGCATTTGGGAAATTGCTGCGTTTTTCACTTAAAACACCGCCGAAACGACTACCTCTGCCAGGTTCGCCTCCCCTCGGGGCCAGACGCCGTGAACCCAGGACGGCTGTTGCCTCACGTTCATCCTCTCCCCGCCGGAAACGGATCTTTACCTCATCCCCCGGAATGCTGCCGGATACAAGCTGGGCCAGCTGTGCAGGACTCCCAATTTCTCTGCCGTTGATTTTGAAAATTACGTCACCCTTCTCCAGTCCGGCCTTATCCGCAGCCGTATCGGGTTGCACTTCCCGGATTCTCACACCATCACTGTCGTTTTCCATCCCTATCCCGAGGAAGCCTCTGTTTGCCGGTGACAAGTTACGCGGAGCAACGCTTGCTACCCCGATTGCCACAGGATATTGCCCCGCACCGGGAGCTGCCAGAAAGGTTCCCGGTTCAACGGAATTGGAACCACCAAAATTTGCTGCTTCCAGGTTATCGGCATTGATCTTAAGCAGCGCCATGTCCCAGGTCGCATCCGTGTCAAGCAACTCAGCGCTCAACTCTCTGCCATCAGCAAGCTCACAAATGATTTTGCCCGGGGGCAGTTCACTCGCCTTGGAGACAAGGTAACCATCCTTGCGGACAATGGTTGCAAAGGCAACCTGCTGGGCGCGTTTATCAGGGGCAAGGATACGGGCAGTAGCCTTCCTCGCATCGGCTACTACCGGTTTGTATTCTTCCAGCGCGTTACGGTGATCCTTACTGTTGCGTGAAGGGCGGCGGCGATCCAGTTGCGCCTGATAAAACTGCCTTAGCGCATTAATGCGCGGATCATCCAGGCCCAATTCCAATTCCAGCTCATCAGCTACAGGAATATGAATATTGCACGCCTCGCACACGGTCACCTGCCCTTCCCCCGCCAATAATGACCCGGCGGCTATCGCCACACACATCGCCGGAATCTTCAGTATTAAATAAAGCCTGTCTTTTTTCATGGTCGTCCTGTGTGTTCTTTTATATGGCACTGACGCACGGTTAAGGCACTACAAGGTCTATCTTAAGTTTCTTCTCTTCTCCCTCTCTGCTTATCGTGATCTCAAGCTTCTCGCCGGCGCTGAATTTACTGAAGAGCCGAGCCATTTCCTGAGCACTGGCAACCTCATCACCATCAATTGCTGTAACAATATCCCCGGCAAGGACTCCGGCTGTCGAGGCCGGTGATCCCTCCATGACTTCATGAATCTTTGCCCCGGGAGATTCAGCCTCGGCATCCAGAACCACCCCGAGTTGAGGGCGATCTTCCTGTGGACCCGCATCAGGCGGGAACTCCCTACCTCGCCCGCCGCGCCCCAGTTCACCGGCAAGGTCCTCCCATCGGGCCAGTTTTACCGAGAAACGTCGCTCATCCTCTCCACGCAAAACCAGCAATTCAACCTCATCACCGGCTTTCCTTGTGGAAACGTAATCGACCACCTCGGACATCTGCTCGGTTTTCATGTTATCAACCTCAAGAATAATGTCCCCTTCCCTTAATCCGGAGCGCTGGGCGGGCGAATTAGGTAACAGCCCACTTATCACAACGCCTTCATCCTCCTCACTCATCTGCACGCCAAGCATCGGCCGGTCGGGATCAATGCCACTCGACATCGCCCCTAGGTTGCCCCACCTCTCATCGGCCAGCATGCGCTCCCAGTCCTTACTGAAAACGGCGGAAGGAACATGACGATTCTCGGCGAGACTGCCTCCAATGGATGAATGAATTCCTATCACCTCACCCTCCAGATTGAATAACGGCCCACCCGAGTCGCCACCGATAAGCGTGCAGTCAGTGCCAAGCATACCCATTTCCCCAAGGCTAAGTATCCTCCCGAGGCGGATCGGGGGACTGCGCTGCAGATCATAGCCACCGGGATGCCCCATTGCTACAACCCAATCCCCAAGCTTGGCCTTTGCAGAATCCCCCATTCTTACGTGAGGCCACTTTCCTTCCTCAGTAATCTGTGCAAGTCCTGCATCCCGCGTACGATTAATTCCAAGCGACTTCCCCTTTACGTTACGCCCGTCTGGAAAAATAATAGTCAGCTCTTTCCCGGCGGCATCCGTCACGTGCCCTGCCGTCATGATCAACCCGTCCTCACTGATGATCACTCCACTGCCGGCAGCTGACTGTCCGCGTCCACCGCCAATCACCGCAACAACAGAGGGCATCACCCTGGTGACAATTGCCTTCACCTTCTTTTCGCGCTCCTTGAGAACTTTCAAGGGATCAGCAAAAGATGGAAGCGCAAGCAAAGCCAGGCAAGACAGGGGCAGGATAATTCTATGCAAATCTCTCATGGGGAATTGGGCACAATAAACACATTCATTGCACGTATTTACTTTCTATGAAACTAGCGTCACCGACCACTAAAATTTGTCTTATTTATTCGACGCCCCCCCCTGCTGATCACCTGCCTTGTTCGAGATTACCGGTCGCACCAACAGCCACAAAACAGGAGGAATGCCAATACTGAGAATCACCGCAAGCATCGGCATCGCTTCTCCTGCTGCCCCAATGGTCGAAAAAACGAAGGCAAGAGGAACACTCCCACACACCAAGGCCATCATGAAAACCCTGAAACTCATCCTTGAGAGCCCAGCCATGCAGGCAATAACTTCAGGCATGAGTGGCAACCAGCGGGAGAGAACAACCAGCCATGCGCCGGAGTTAGAAAAGAGCACCTCCCCCTTGTCCAGGCTTTCCCTCCCAGCCAGTTTCTCTGCAACTCGCCGACCAAGCCCCCTGCAAAGCACATAAGCGAGAACCCCGGAAAGGACTGAGCCCACCGCACTGATCAATCCTCCCAGCACCGGCCCATAGACCAGCCCTAGGGCAGCCATCACAGCGGTTCCAGGAATCGGCAGGATCAAGTCACAACTGAGCAGCACCAGGCCCGCAACCCATGCCCATCTGCCATACCCCTCAAGCCACTCACTCGCCCCCTGCCCGGATAACCAGCCGTCAAACCAGCCGCCCCAAACGGCAAACGGGATAAAGAAGATCCCGGCAAGGGTTAAAAAGATCCAGAACAGGCGCAT
>JAAESJ010000554.1 GCA_024229495.1 Verrucomicrobiaceae bacterium
ATACACAGGCAACGGTAAGAATCCCTCCGGTGCAAATGCATCCGTTGCCCCCTCACTCCTAGCTCCGCAACTCCAGCTCTACCCGCACGCCGTCGGCGGGCTTTGTGGAAACACCGGCAACAGCCCCGGTCCGTCCGGACACAGCCTCAAACCTGAACAACTTGACCATGGCGCCGACGACCAGACCCACTTCAAGCAACCCAAGTGAGCGACCGGGGCAGAAACGGGGACCATAGCCAAAGCCGAAATGCAGCATCTCCCTTGAAGAGAGTCCCTTCTGCTCCATGAACTCCCAGCGCTCTGGTGCAAATTGATCCGCAGGGTAACCGGTGACCTTCTCTCCCCAGAACTCCTCGCACCGGTTCGCATGCCAGATATCCAGGCGAATGTGCGTTCCCCGGGGAATGAGCATCGTTCGGCCATCTGTTGTCTCGACCAGCGTATCGGCAGTGGCGCGACGGGGCAGGAAATAGAGTGAAGGGGTAAGGCGCAACGTCTCCTCAAGAACGCGGTTCAGGTTCGGAGCACCCGAGAAATCATCAGGATCGTAGTGATCCATTGACTTAACCTCCTCATATACTCTGGACTGCCACTCCGGAGAGTGGGAAAGATGGGAAATGGCCCAACTGGCAAAGGATGTCGTCGCTTCCATCGCCCCCGCAAGGAACACCATGATATTGCTGCGAAGCGCTGAATCAGGCACATCCGATTCAAATTCAGCCCATGATCCCAATTTCTGTTTGCGCCCTGCAAGGGCAATGTCGGTCAACGCCGCGAAGGCCTCACGATGACGTCCCAGTGTCCGGTTCTCGCCGGTAAACAGCCTGGCCATAGCCTGTGATTTAGGAGCCACCGTATCCCTCACCATGTGATCGATCAGGTATACCACAGCCGGGACATGATAATCACGCAGCTCATCATAGCCCACGCTGCCACCAAAAAAATTGTTCACGAGCATCTCCAGCATGATCACCTTGATCTCCAGGTCGAGCTCAACCAAGAGCTTCGATTTGCCAAGCTCCAACTGCCGCTCGCGCAGGCAATCAAGACGCTTGGCAACCGTGTTCCGGAAGGTCTTTTCAAAACCTTCAAAGCGATGCAACTGGAAGAGATTGCCGCGGCTAAACGGCTTGATCACAAGGCTCTTCTGGCGGCGCCATAGAGCGCCGTTTGCATAAAGTAGTGAATCCTCACCTGTCGCTCGGGCAATGCCGGCCGTTGGGCTGGTATCACGATCAAACTGTCCCGGCTTATCTCCGGTCATTGCCTGAATCGCCTTGATCATTCCGGGATCACGACTCACCAGAACCGGGGAGATTCCCCCCGCATAAAGATAGCGGTTGTGACACCCCCAGCCCTCCTCATTGTCGGCACCGGCATAGAAAGTCTGGAAGATCCTCAGTGGATCCTTGTAGTTCCACGGCAAGGGCACCGGGGATGTGGGCCGTCCACTACCAAACAGGGAAACCCGCGTCGGGAGGCAATTTCCCCCAAATGGATTCCCACCAAACATTTGCCGGGAAAGGTGCCGTAACCAGGTGAACGAGTGCATGGATGCCGGAAGTATACCTTATACAACAAGTAATAGTATCGGAATTGGCTGGTAGCTGTTCCAATTTAGCGTTATTTTTTCCGCTCACCCGCATAAAATCACATTCAGCAACCACTTATGGCCATCTCAAGAGTAGCATCACTTCCCATCCTCCTCGCCCTGGCGGGCACCTTCAGTCATGCCCAGCTTCCGCCACAGGAAAAATCCATTGTGGATCCATCCACGGGCCTCAACGTGCCCCCGGGGTTTGAGGTCGACCTGGTCTACAAGGTCAACAAGGGAAAGTATGGTTCATGGATTGCAATGGCCTTTGACAACCAGGGACGCCTCGCCGTCTCCGACCAGGGAGGCGCGGGCACCTTCTCCATTGAGATTCCCAAGCCCGGTAAACCCCTTGATGAGAGCAAGATCCAGAAGCTCAACGTAAAATCATCCCAGTGGGGAATGCTCTATGCCTTCGATCACCTCTATATGATGGGTAACAGGACATTGAGCCGGGCTAAGGTGCTGCCAGACGGCAACCTGGGGCCTACCGAAGTGATTTCAGAAATGAATGGCGGCGGTGAGCACGGCCCTCATTCGCTGGTTGTCACCCCTGATGGTAAAAACCTCTACGCGATCGCCGGCAACATGACCGCGGTCCCCAAATATCAGAAGACCCGTATCCGGGATAACTGGAAAGATGATTATCTCCTGCAGAACTATGCCTATGGACACAATGGCGGGGGCAAGGCACCCGGCGGCTGGGTCATGAAGCTCAGCCCGGACGGCAAGCAGCGGGAGGTCATGAACATGGGATACCGCAACCCCGTTGACTTTGCCCTGAACCGCGACGGTGAATTATTCGTTTATGACGCCGACATGGAATGGGATATCGGAGCCCCGTGGTATCGCCCAACCCGGATCAACCATGGTGTCTCCGGCGGTGAAAACGGCTGGCGCGCCACCTCCAAGAAGTGGCGCGAGTATTTCCCCGATACCGTGGGCTCAGTGGTCGACATCGGGCCCGGTTGCCCCACCGGTGTTATCGCGGGGACCAAGACCAAGTTCCCCACCCATTACCGTGACGCCCTCTTCATCTGTGACTGGACTTTCGCCACCATGTACTCGATTCACCTCAAGCCCCATGGTTCTTCCTACAAAGCGGAAAAGCGTGAGTTTATTGCCAACACAAAAGGCTCGCTGGCCTTGACTGATGTCGACGTGGGTCCGGATGGAAACATGTATTTCTGCGTGGGCGGCCGAGGCGGCCAGTCCTATCTTTACCGGGTTTCCTACAAGGGCTTGGGATCCACCGAGTTGTCCAAACTGGACACCACAAGCAAGCACGCCATGGCTCGAAAGACCCGGCATTCTTTGGAAGCCTTTCATGGAGGCCCCAACCCAAAGGCACTGGAAGCCGCCTGGCCATATCTAAGCAGTCAGGATTATCACCTACGCTACGCGGCACGCATCGCCATCGAGTGGCAGGATGCGGCAACCTGGGCCACCAAGGCCTACTCTGAAAATGATGACGTGGCAGCTATTCATGCCCTGCTCGGCCTGGCAAGAAGGGACATCAAGGGCAGCCTTGCCCCGAGCATCAAGCGCCTCCTGAAAGCAGATTTCGGCAAACTGGATAAAACCGGGCAATTGGCCCTCCTGAGAACCTACGCCGTGATCATGAGCAGGGGCGGCATGCCGGACACGGCACAGGTAAAGGCAATTGGTGACCAACTCGACCCGCACTTCCCGGCCAAGGATGATAACCTCAATGAAGAGCTCTGCCGGGTGCTCTGCCACCTGCAACACCCTTCGGCGGTGACCAAGACCATTGCCCTGATGAAAATCACCAAGGCCAAGGTGCCGGATTTTGACGAAGCAGTCATGAGGCGTAACCGCGGTTATGGCAGCACAATCATCAGGTCAATGCAGTCCGCCCCCAACATCCTCAACATCCATTACCTATTCTGCCTAAAGGATGTCCAGGAAGGCTGGAGCATGGCGGATCGCAAGGTCTACCTTGGTGAACTCAAAACGCTTCTATCCAAGAGCGGAGGAAACATGTTCAAGGGC
>JAAESJ010000555.1 GCA_024229495.1 Verrucomicrobiaceae bacterium
GATTCTAGGTTCATATCTGGGAAATTTCACTGCATATCAATGGGTCTTCTCATTTGAGATGATTTAAAATCAAAAATGGCCTTTTTGAGACCGAATGTATCTAGTTTCAATGAAGCATCGAATTTTTAGGCTCGAAACATGAAATTTCAGATCGAAAATGACATTTTTTGAGAAATTAACAGTTGCGCTTTTTTTTGAGTCGATGCGCGAACTTTTTTTGTCAGTAAACTGACATGGCCAGAATAACAGCGATATCAGTAGCATTAGAACTAAACAAATTACATGTATGTATTCTTAATAGTCTCAATACTTAATCTAACGATCGCATTACGTCACTTCCGGTCTATTTCCGGTTTTATCGGAAGTTTAAAATTTCACTTCCAAAATTTTTTATTTCACCAAATGATTCGCCGTGAAATTTTAGGGGGAGTCTCTTTGAACATTTTTTACCTATGACCCCATCTTGTGGGTGATATCTACGATTTAGACCCTTTTGTCAGTAAAAAAAAAAAAAACGCGCAACTGTTAAGGC
>JAAESJ010000556.1 GCA_024229495.1 Verrucomicrobiaceae bacterium
CGGACCTGCTGGTATCGTCGCCGGTGAATGGAGTCACTTCGTCTTCCAGAAGAACGGTCCCGACAAGCAGGTGTGGAAAGATGGTGCCCTGCTTCTTGAGGGAGGCGGGCAGCTTCCCCTGCCAACTGACATCGGGCAGATGTGGATCGGCAGTGACAAGGGCGCAAACAGTGTCCACGGCTATATTGATGAGTTTGCCATCTACGACAGGGCATTGACTGAGGAGCAAATTACAGCACTTGCCTCCGGCACACCGGCCATTGACCTGGTGGTGCCGCCGGTGGACCTCAAGATCCTCGAGATTGCAGGTCAGGGGGCAGCCGATCAGCTCACCTCGCTGGCAATTACCTTTGCCAGTAATGACGGGGTCGCCTATGCCATTGACTTCAAGGCAAGCCTTGACCAGCCATTCTGGGAAGAGCTCGACGACAATGTCATCGGTGCCAAAGGCACCACCACCTGGGAGGACACTGATGCCAGCCGAGTGGGTCAGGTGCGCGGCTTCTACCGTGTGCGCAACACCGAGCTTGAGTAATTAAAACCCATAAGCCTGCTCCTGCAAAAGCGGCAGGTGCAACCAAACCCGTTTTCCGGCCCGCGGAAGAAGCTTGCTTAATAGCGCTTCTTCCCGGGTCGGATTCTTTTTTTTGGCGCCCTCTTTGTTGCGCCACTTTCCCATAGGTTCCCGCATGAAAAATAGCCGGCAGGATTTATTCCCCAAGCAGCTCCTTGACCCGGTCCGCGGTCAAGCCCTTCACCGGTAGCGGGAAACCCAGGGTGTCGCCACTGGCCTTGAACCCCCCGCCGTCAACATCCACAAAGATCGGGTTGTTGTAGGCGCATGGATTCATGCCGCTCTGCTTGGAACTGCCATACCCCTTGCTCAGGTCAAAGCCCTCACCGTATGCGACAACGATCAGGTGCGCATCGCGCTCAAGGGAAACCTTGATGACCTGCTCAAACTTGACCACTCCATCGGCAAACATCCCCTTGTGGGTCTTGCGCGTA
>JAAESJ010000557.1 GCA_024229495.1 Verrucomicrobiaceae bacterium
TAGGCGGTGCCGTGGTAGTCGGTGGTGCCGTCGTCGTCGGTGGTGGGGCTTCGTCGTCGTCGGTGGTGGCCGACAGGGTCTGGTCGGCGAGGCTGTCAAAGGCGTTGTCCGAGCTGCCGTCGTTGACCGTCACGGTGAGCGTCGTGGTCTGGTCGCCGTCAATGTCGGTGTCGTCGATGCCTGTCACGGTCACGGTCTGGGCGGTATCCCAGTTCGACGCGGTGAACGTCAGAGACGCCGTTGACACGGTCGCCTCGCCGGTATCACCGGAAGAAACGTCGAACACGACGTCCGACGTCGGTTGGGCGTTGAGGACCACGGTGAACGTGTCCGTCGTTCCGGTCTCGGAAACGGTGGTAGCTCCACCGGATGCAGCGACGGTGAAACCCGGCGAGTCGTCGTCAGCGGTGGTCACGGCGACCGTCCTGTCACTGAGAGCGTCATATGTGCTGTCGGCGGTCGACGAGTCGTTGACGGTCACGGTGACGTCGGTGGTCTGGTTGCCGTCCGCTGCTGAATCATCGATCCCGGTCACGGTGACGGTCTGGGCGGTGTCCCAGTTCGACGAGGTGAACGTGAGAGCCGCCGGTGAGACGGTGGTTTCGCCGGTGTCTGCGGACGATAGGGAGAACACGACGTTTGCGGTCGGTTCGGAGTCAAGGACCACGGTGAACGTGTGGGTCGTTCCGGTCTCAGACACAGACCGGGAGGCTCCGGACAGGGTGGAACCGGCGGTGA
>JAAESJ010000558.1 GCA_024229495.1 Verrucomicrobiaceae bacterium
ACAGGAAGAAGAGGATGGCCGTATACTTACTCCTTTACGGTATTTGCCTGGCCCTTTGCATTACCCTCTTCCGATTTGTGACCCCGTGGCTCGGGATGTGGATAGGTGACTAGGAAATGATCTTTGGTAGTTGGTAAATAGTGCTCAAGATGGCAACACGGAATCGCTTAATGATATGATCCCGGGAAATACATTTTCCGGGTATGTCCCTGTAATCCTGCTGGGATGTTGCTTCACGATGTCGGCGGTTCCCGTCGGGGCGCAGTTCCGTGATGCCAGCGGGGACCTCGGATTCTCGGGGGGAGACAAGGCGGCATTTGCCGACTATGACAATGACGGTTTCGTGGATCTGCATGCGGGGCGGCTTTTTCACAATGAGGGAGGCCGGAAATTTGTCCCTGCCCAGGATTCCGGCGCTCCCGGGGGCGGGGTGGTGTGGGGCGATTTCGACAACGATGGAAATATAGACCTGTTTCAATTCACCGGCAGCGGTTCGCTGCATCGCAACCGGGGTGATGGCACCTTTGAGGCCCTCGAATTTCCCGACCTGCCAACGGTGAATTCCCGCGGCGCGGTATGGGTTGATATTAACAATGACGGCCTGCTTGACCTCTATGTCGGGGGATACGAGATCTGGCAGCAAGAGGTTCATCCCGATGTTATTTTCCTCAACAGGGGGGGAGGCAGGTTCGAGGAGCACTGGCGCAGCAAGGCCGGCGCCTGCTATTCAGCGCGCGGGGTCTGCGCGGCGGACTTTAATGAGGATGGCAGCGTTGATGTTTATGTTTCCAATTACCGGCTACAGCCCAATTTCCTGTGGCTCAATGACGGTGAAGGCCATTATTCCAATGTTGCCGGGAAATACGGGGCGGCTGGCAACCCGGCGGGGGTGATCAATTATACAGGTGGTATCAATTACCCGGTCAGCGGCCACACGATTGGCTCCTGCTTTGCGGACCTTGACAATGACGGCTTCATTGACCTTTTCGTGGGTAATTTCAGCCACCCGCGGCCGGGGCAGGATCATCCCCAGTTCCTGCGCAACAGGGGTCCCGGGGCAGGGTATGCCTTTGAGGACAAGAGTAGTGGCGCGGGCCTCGCCTGGCAGGAGTCCTTTGCTTCCCCGGCCTTCGCCGACTTCGACAATGACGGGGACCTGGACCTGTTCTTCACCACTGTTTATGGTACCGGCAGCGGTGGCATCAGAAATTATCCTGTTCTCTACAGCAACGAGGGCGGCTGGAAGTTTGTGGACAGGACAGGAGTGGAAAATCTTGGCAAGCTTGCTGCCACCTACCAGGCGGCATGGGCTGACATTGACAATGACGGAGACCTCGACCTTTGCACGGCCGGAAAGTTGTTTATCAATGATGCCGAAAGAGGCAACTGGATCCGGTTAAGCCTGAGCGGGGACGGGAAGGTCGTGAATCGTTCAGCTATCGGGGCAATCGTTAAGATCAAGATCGGGGACCAGGTTCTGACCCGGCATGTCGAGTCCGGCATGGGGGAGGGCAATCAGAATGAAGTCACACTGCACTTTGGTCTGGGAGATCAGGCGGCTAAGGTATCAGCGGACATTCTGTGGCCGGGCGCGCACGTGCAGCATGTCAAGGGGTTGGCTCCAAACCGGCTCCACAGGATTGGTTTTATGCGGCAGTGAACCCGGTTTCGGAATCTATCGATGCATTTCAAAGACACGCAGTCTTGAGTTGTTCGGGGCCGAGAGCAGCAGGGTGCGTTCATTGTCCTCAAGAACCAGAAGGTTACGGGTATCATCGCGGGTAAGTAACCCGCTTGCCGATGGCCAGAGGGCTTCCAGGTCGCCCGTGCCATTGCCCTTGAGAAAAACATTCAGCCCCGCATTCATGCGTCCTGTTTCCCGTTGCGGATGATAGAAGTTCTGCCCAACCACCACGTCCAGGTGGCCGTCACCGTTAAAGTCATGCATGACCGAGCCGAAGGCGGGCGAAAGCTGGGCGAGGGTGGGCAGTGCCCGGGTTGCAAATTTTCCTTCTCCCATGTTCAGGATAAGGATCGAGGACAGGGTGGTCGCCTTGAGCTCCAGTGTAT
>JAAESJ010000559.1 GCA_024229495.1 Verrucomicrobiaceae bacterium
GGAGACCAAGACCCCGGAGGAGACCAAGACCCCGGAGGAGACCAAGACCCCGGAGGAGACCAAGACCCCGGAGGAGACCAAGACCCCGGAGGAGACCAAGACCCCGGAGGAAACCAAGACCCCGGAGGAAACCAAGACCCCGGAGGAGATCGACCTCAGCAAACTCAAACCAAACCCGCTTGGTGATTTCAAGTGGGAGATCAAGGGGAATCTGGTCACCATTATTCAGTGCAAAGCCAGTGGAACGGTTGTCCTGCCAAAGAAAATCGCAGGATTTCCGGTCGGCAGGATCGGATCCCTCACTTCCGATGGCAATACCCTGCCTAGCGCCCTCAAGGAAGGCAATGCCATCCCCGATGGAGTAACCCGCCTTGTGATTCCGGAAACCCTGGAAAGTATTGGAGACGGTGCATTTTACGGATGCAAAAGCCTGACCATCCTGAACCTCCCCGACAAGGTGAGCAGTATCGGCAGGTATGCCTTCTATGGTTGTGACAAACTCAGGAACCTCTCCCTTGGAACCGGCCTCAAGGCCATCGGGGAAGGTGCGTTTTACAACTGCAGAAACCTTGAGCCTCTTATCCTTCCCGACACCCTCAACGTCATCGCGGCAAAGGCATTCTATGATTGTATCCGGTTTACGGAAATCACCATACCTGATGCCGTAAACAATATTTCATATGCCGCCTTTGACGGGTGCAGCAACCTGCAAACCATCACTGTCACGGAAAAAAACGGAACCTTCTCAAGCATCGACGGCGTCCTATTCAACAAGGCCGGCCAAATCCTAATAAGTTGCCCGCAAACACGAAAAGGTGACTACCAGGCTCCTCCCTCGGTAACCGAGGTTGGCACTAACGCCTTTTATCGGTGTTCTTCACTGACATCAATCAGCCTGCCTGATGGTGTCGCCACTATCCGAAATGATGCGTTTCGTGAGTGTTCTTCACTAAAAACTCTTAATCTCCCGCAAAACCTCACCTCCCTGGGTTCCTCTTCACTCGCTTTTTGTGAGGCTCTTGAAAGTGCCGCTATTCCCGCTGGAGTCACCGCGATAGAAAAATATGTTTTCCATGGGTGCAAAAGCCTCAAGAGCATTACCCTCCCGACAAACCTAACCAGCATCGGCAGTCATGCCTTCAGGGGATGTGCCGCAATGACCGGTCTCTCACTCCCGGTAAAACTTGCCTCCATTGGCAATAACGCCTTTCAGGGATGTGAAAGCTTAAACAGCCTGACCCTGCCCGGAAAACTCTCCTCCATCGGCAAGGCTGCCTTTAGTGAATGCACCAGCCTGAAGGAGTTAAACATTCCCAACCCGGTAACCAATATTCAGGACCGCACTTTTTCCGGATGCGAGAGCCTGACTAGGATAACGCTGGGCAAGGCAGTTACCAATATCGGCAGTTATTCCTTCAGCGGGTGTGCTCAACTGCAACAACTTGCCATTCCCGATACGGTCATCACCATCGGTGCAGGTGCCTTTGCAACCTGCCAAAGCCTTGAAGCGATTACCATCCCTGATGAAATCAACCACGCAATATCCACCTCACCAAGTGCATCGGGCGGGAACACCCTCTCCCAGTTCTTCGGTTGCAGCGGGTTAAAAAAGGTAACCATAATGGTACCGATCATCAGCGGTAGCCATACGCACTGGATTAACAATGAGTCACTGAAAACCACCGGGGTCACGGAAATCATCTTCAGTCAGGGAGTAACTGCAATTGGTGGCAGCACCTTTAAAGGCTGCTCTGCTCTGAAAAGCCTGAGTTTCCCGGAAAGCCTAGCAACTATTGGGAGCGATGCCTTTTGGGGCTGCAGTGGCCTTAAGGCGCTGAATTTTCCCTCCAACCTTTCCTCGATTGGCAGCAATGCCTTCAGGGAATGCACCGGACTGGAAACACTCGAAGTTCCAAGCTCAATAACGGCGATTGGCGACCACACATTCAGAGGTTGCAGCAAATTGACCGGGGTCAACATGAGCAAGAAACTCACCGGTATCGGCAAGTATGCATTTGCCGGGTGCACCCAACTCAAGAATCTGGAAATTCCGGAAGGGGTCATCACCCTTGGTGATGGAGCCTTTGCTTCCTGCCAAAGTCTTGAATCGATCACCATTCCCGCCGGTCTTAACCACGCAATATCCACCTCACATACCACGGATCTTTTCACAGGCGCAACCTTATCACAATTCTATGAGTGCAGTGCATTGACCAGCGTGACCATCAGGCCGGCCTCGGTCAATACCGGTCATACTGCATGGATTGACAATGACCTACTAAAGACAAACGCCATCACGGAAATCATCCTGGCCGAGGGAGTCGATGAGATTGGCGACGCAACATTCAGGGACAAGGACAGCATCGAACAAATTACCGTGCCCGTCAGCGTCAGTCGGATTGGCTCTGCTGCCTTCCAGAACTGCACCAGTTTAAAGGAAATCTCCATCAGCAGGGTGACTGCCAGCATTGCAGGCAACGCATTTGATGGCTGCAACGCACTCAGTGCGATAAACATTGCAGCAGGTAACGCAACCTACTCGAGCAAGGAGGGCATTCTCTTCAACAAGTCCGGGGAAGTCCTCCTCAAGTGCCCTGAAGGCAAGGCGGGCGCATGCGCCATTGCCAAGGGCGTAACTGCCATCAACGGCAATGCATTCCGCAATTGCGCCTTGCTGAGGGCCATCACCCTCCCGGAGGGAGTAACCAGCATTGGGGGGCATGCTTTCAGCCATTGCGTTGGCCTTGCAGCAATCTCCTTACCGGAAAGCACGGTCACCATCGCCGATTATGCCTTCAACTCCTGCACTGCCTTGAAAACATTCACCATCCCAAAGGCCGTCACCACCATCGGCACTTTTGTCTTTGCCGGTTGCAACACTCTCAAGGACGTGACGATCGGGGAAAACGTCGCCACTATCGGCACCGCGTCATTCAGTGACTGCAAAAACCTCACCAATGTAGAGGTCCTTGGCAAGGGCATCCCCGAGGGTATCGACGTGTTTCACAATTCCCCGGCAACGGTGTATTACCAGCCAGGGGCTCAAGGTTGGGGAGCTTTCTGGAACGGCAAAGCGCTCAAGCCCGTTGTCCAACGACCATAGCTCCACGTATTGCCTTCATAACATCCTGATCCTCACCTGTCTCATTATGCGCTTGACCCGGTGTCCCCTGAACGCACAACTTAGAACACATCCATAATTGGTCCCAAGATTTGACCCGAACACACCATGAAAAAAACCTATCTCCTTATCACTACCGCCATTCTCGCCCTGAGCACCTTCACGGCAACAGCAGAACGCCTTGTGCTTGTCGGCGCCTCCTATGGTAAGAACATTCTCGCTATCTGTGATTCCAAGGGCGAACCTGTCTGGCAACACAAGACTGCCGGGCCGCAACGCGGTCACACCGGTCACCATGATGTCCACCTGCTCGCTAACGGCAATATCCTCTTCCACGACACCTGGACCACCTTGAAGGAAATCACTCTCGACAAGAAAGTTGTCTGGGAATATGACTGCGCGAAGAGCAACGGCAATCAGGGCAAGCGCGTCGACGTACACGCATTCGCCCGCCTGCCAAACGGCAATACCGCCATTGTCGAGAGTAGCGTGGGTCGTATCATCGAGGTCGACAGCGACGGCAAGCTCGTCCATCAGTTTCCCCTAAAGAAGGGTGGCACCCAGTCCACCCGCTGGGTTCGTCAGACGCCCAAGGGTAATTGGCTGGTGTGCTCAGAGAACCCCGGCGTCGTCACCGAGTATGACAGGGAAGGCAATATCGTCTGGGATTATCTAATCAAAACACGTGTCTACGGCGCAATCCGCCTCAAAAGCGGTAACACGCTCATTGCATCAGGAAGCGGCAACAGCATCGTTGAGGTAACCCCGGATAAAAAAGTAGCTTGGGAGGTCAAGGGGCAGGTGCCAGGCACAGATATCAAGCTCAAGTGGATGACCTGCCTTCAGGAGCAGGAAAACGGCAACTACATCGCCGGTAACTGCCACGCCGGGCCGGACAACCCACAAATCTTTGAGATCACCAAGGACAAAAAGGTGGTCTGGGAGTTCAATGAATATGAACTGGTCGGCAACGGGCTCGCCTGCTGGCAGGTCCTTGATGACAAGCAGTCCGCCATGGTGCGCAAAAAACTCGCCGCATTGAAATAGAATTTTACTGCTCGTGGAGCCCCCTGAGGCATCAGCTTGTGGATATTGACCCAAGAGAGAAGATCCACAAAGTCTCCCTCACGGCGTCCCTTATACGCATTGGCAATTGGGTTATGGGGGTCGGCACGCTGGTCCTGCTTGCCGTCAGCCTTATCTGGGTAAATACCGCATTGTTCTTTACCTTATGTATCCCTGCCGGATTGGCGGCATGGTCAATATGGGATCGACGCCGCTGTAAAAAAATACGGCAAAGGCGGATGGGATGGCAGTGGCGATTAGCATCGCTCAAAATGTATTGCCCTATAACCAAAGGATGACACCCTGCACATTGTATAGATAAACCACTCTCTATATCCCGACAGTCAATGAACCCCGGATGGATTAATGAATCCAATGGTAGGAAAAAATGTATCCTGCCTTGTGAAAACAGACTTCCCCTTTCCAATTTGGACCTACACAATATATACCATGCATAACTTCTCCAGACGCTCCTTTATCCGCACCACCGCTCTCGGTAGTGCCACCATGACCCTCACGCCGGGAAGCTTTGCCGCCGGCAAGGATGACCCCAAGCGCTTCCAGATCGGAATCCAGGAATACACCTTCCATCGCTGGCTGAACGGGAAAAAGCTCAAGCACCTCGACTACCCGGCACTGGCAAAGGAGAAACTGGGCATCACCCACATTGAATACTGGAACCGCCCCTTCAAGGGAAGACACACCGACAAGAAATACATGACAGAACTCGTCAAGCGCACCACCGGCGAGGGCATGAAGAACGTGCTCATTCTCGTTGACGCAGGAAACCAGCTTGATTCGCCGGATGCCGCACAGCGAGCACGCGCCATTGATGAACACAAGGGCTGGGTTGACTGTGCCGCACAACTGGGGTGTGATGCAATCCGTGTTAATTGCCGTTCCGGCGGCGACCGGGGTCTGAACCTGGAGAATGCCGCCAAGGGGCTTGGTCCGCTCTGTGATTACGCCAAGGACACCAAGGTCAAGATCGTCATTGAGCCGCACGGTGGTAATTCACAGGATCCTGACTGGCTATTGGCCGCAATGAAAAAAATTAACCATCCCGGCGCGGGCATCCTTCCCGACTTCAACAACTACGGCCGCTACGACCGCTACGAGGCCGTCACCAAGAGTCTGCCCTACGCACCGGCTGTATGCGCCAAGGCCCTGAATTTTGATGACAAGGGCAACGAGACACGAACGGATTTCTTCAGAATGCTCAAGATTATCTACCGGTCGGATTTCTCCGGGGTCATCTCCATCGAGTTCGAAGGCCACGGCATTGACCCGGTGGAAGGAGCGCTTAAGACAAAGGCTCTCATTGAGAAAGCACTCAAAGCGGCCGCGGCATAAGCCTCTATAAGTGAACCCTCACCTGAGGGGAATCTGCTGATCCGTGAACATTGATACCATGGGCAAACTCCCCTGCTGGCTTCTTGGCGTCTGCCTGACCTGCGCAAGCCTGCAGGGGGCAGCCGTAAGCCGGCCAAGCGTCCTGTTTATTGCCGTGGACGACTTGGCGCCGGCATTACGTTGCTACGGCGATCTTGTCGCTAAAACCCCACACATTGACCGGCTGGCGGCAAGCGGGGTGCGCTTTGACCGTGCCTACAACCAGCTGCCTCTATGCAATCCCACCAGGGCGAGCGTGATGACCGGGCTGAGACCGGACACCATCAAGGTCTATGATCTTGATCGTCACTTCCGCGATGAATTACCAAATGCGGTGACACTTTCGCAAACTTTCATGCGCAATGGCTGGTGGGCGGGCCGCGTAGGCAAGATCTATCATTACAATGTACCCGCCAGTATTGGCACCGATGGCTTTGATGACCCTCCCTCCTGGCAGCAAACGGTAAATCCAAAGGGCCGCGACAAGGCCGACGAACACCTGATTTTCAATGCCGAACCGCATCGCAAGATCAGCGGTGCGCTCAGCTGGCTGGCAGCCGAGGGCGGGGACGAGGAACAGACCGATGGGATGATTGCCACCGAATCCATTAAACTCATGCGGGAACTTAAGAGAAAAGGAAAGCCATTCTTCCTCGCCACCGGGTTCTTCCGGCCACACACCCCATACGTTGCTCCGAAAAAATACTTCGACATGTATCCACTCTCCGAGATGCGCCTGCCATACGCACCAAAGGAGGATCGATCCGACATCCCCACGGCTGCCTTCGCCCACAACTGCCCGGTACCCCATTACGGACTTGATCAACTCACCCTGCGCAAGGCCTTGCAGGCCTATTATGCCACGGTCTCATTCATTGACGCGCAGATTGGGCGAATGATGTCCGCCCTTAAGCAACTTGACCTGGAAAAAAACACCATTGTCGTGCTCTGGAGCGACCATGGATATCATCTGGGAGAGCACAACGGAATCTGGCAGAAACGCACACTCTTTGAACAATGCGCCCGCACGCCGCTGATCATTCGTGCCCCGGGCAGCAGGGGCAACGGCACCGCGTGCAAGCGCATCGTTGAGTTCGTGGACATTTACCCGACCTTAACCGACCTTGCCGGCCTGACCCCTCCTGGAAACCTAGCCGGACGCAGTCTAAAGCCCCTGCTCAATGACCCGCTGGCAGAGTGGAACGGCACCGCCATCACCCAGGTGCTACGCCCGGCAGACAAACGTCTGGCTAAGCCGGTGATGGGCCGCAGCATCCGCACCAATCGCTGGCGCTACAGCGACTGGGCGGAAGGAAAAGCCGGAATCGAGCTCTATGACCATGCGAGCGACCCGATGGAATTTCACAACCTGGCACTCGCCCCGGACGATCAATCAAGGCAAGTCATGGAAAAACTGCGCACTATGCTTGCCAGAAAGGCAAGCGGCAAGGCACCTCAAACCCCATTCAATCCAAAACGCCTCTGATCACAACCGCGCAACGCCGGTTGCACAATCCCCTCATTGCACTACGGCGGGATTGATCACAGGGATTCACGCCAATGCGGGGCAAGCCCCAACTCCCTGCGGCGCTTGAACATCTGTTTTTCGAGGAGCTTGGTGACAACATTCATCAGAAAAAGGACAAGCAGAATCATCGGAAAAAACCAGATAATATCCGCATCCTCAATTTTTCCCTGCACCGCAGCGACTGTCCCTACCCCAAAAATCCCCCCCATGGTGAGCATGATGATTTGAAACTGTGCAAAGGGAAACCTCGTGCCGCAGGTTGTGCATGCCCGCCAAACCACCACGCCGTCCCTGGATGCCGGTTCACCGCACCGTTCACACTCACTCCTCATAAAGTTTTCAGGCAACCGGATTTTCCGCTCCCGCCTTTTCGGTTTTGGCCCCTGCTGCTGTCTTTTGCGTCGCTTCTCACGACGCTTGCGGCGGCGCTCACTGCGCTCGGAATGACAAGCACCCATGATCTAGGACATCGCTCTGATGACATTCAAGAAAACCCTCGGGCAGCAAGGGCATTGATATCCCCCGAAAAGCTTCATGGTTCCTGTCCGGTCGGGCAAATGACGACCTCCCGCACACAAACCTCCTGAGGCATCTGGTAGGAAAACAGAACCGTCTGGGCAATGGACTCCGGATCGAGGGCACCGCCAATTTGTTCGGCATAATCCAGCCAACCCTGACGCGCACTTTCCTCGCAACCGTTATCAAGCAGTTCCGTGTAGACCATCCCCGGCGCAATAGTGACGAGACGAACATTACTGCCAGAAACCTCCTCGCGGATGTTCTCGGTAATCGCGTGGACCGCAAACTTGGTACCGCAATACACGGAATGACTGGCGAAAGTCTTCCTGCCTGCAATCGAACCCATGTTAATGATGGTGCCCGTCTTGCGCTCCACCATGTCGCTGAGCACGAGGTGCACACCGTTGAGAACACCGCGAATATTCACATCAAGCATTCGCTGCCAGTCCTCCGGATCCTGTTCGGCAGGATTACCGTTAATCATAACCCCGGCATTGTTGACAATGCAATCCACCTTGCCGTATTGCTCTTCAGCCTCAGCGATTGCCTTCCGCATGCTGTCCAGGTCAAGCACATCCACTTCCCTGCAAATCGTGTTCGGAAGCTGCATCGCCTCCATCAACTCCACGCGGCGGGCCAAAAGCAGCATCGGGTAGCCGGCGACTGCAAAGGCCTTCGCTGTTGCCTCACCGATCCCGGAACTGGCCCCGGTTATAACGACTAGTTTTTTCTCTTCCATATACAGATGATTAGACGACATCAGCATCAACGGGCAACCCTATTCAGCATAGAAAAGAATTTTTTATAGTAATGCACGTTAATTGCCCGTCACACCTCATCAATTGCGCTCACTCCCCATTGTGACGGGCCTCAACAGCAATATTCAGACAGATAATCTGTCAGCTCCCACCTCTGTATCCCTCCAATGAAACCGGGAACACGCTAGGGAACACGCAATGCCCGTCGCGCCTCACCCGTTGCCTCTCCTTGCTCACTTGTAACAGCTTCTGCGGACTGCGCCGTTACCTTCTCCCTGTAACCGGGAAGGTAATAGGCATCCCGATCAATCGTGAAGGACCAACTGACAAATTGAGACTTGTCTTCCCCTTCCCTGCGCAATGACAGGCTGACCATGCACTCCCTTGCCCGCAATGCGCGATTAACATCCCACAGGACGACCCCTCGTTCTGGGTAATAAGCCAAGGGAACACTGCCAAATCCGCTAACTTTCATCACCAGGGAATCAGGATCAATTTCTCCCAACCGGGATATGTCAGCCCAAATCGTAGGCCTCCGATCAGCAATTTCAGACTTATTCTCAGGCCAAACCTGGACCTGGGCCTGTGACTTCTCTCGCTCCCCCTCAGCCCCAGACTTAAGAAGATTGCCCCCGGCAATACCATTGACGCCATTAAAACTGGTAGCCGAGTTCCAATTCAAATCATCGTTTCCATGGATGATATACCTGGGAAGTTCCATCAGGTTGATCCCATATCCCGCCTTGGCGCCATTGACCGTCACTGCAGAGGCATAACCGGCCTGAAGCGCTTTGCCGATGACTTCCGCACTGTATTCGCCATAAGGATAAGCAAAACTTGATATCTTAACCCCAAACCGTTGCTCCAGTTTTTCCTTGGACCCTTTCAGTTCCTTCAACAACCATTGATCATACTGTTGCTGCGAGGCAAATTTCTTCCGGGCCCTGACAAGGAAATCATGTGAAATACTATGACTTCCGAGCTCACCTCCAGCCGCCATCAATGCCCGAACTTCGCCATCGGCCAACGTTCGGCCGCTACCTCCCAAGAAATTCGTATAAAGGTAAAATGTGAAAGGGTAGCCAAACTCCTTAAGAACAACCAACGCCTCGCTGAATAAATCCCTGAACCCGTCATCAATGGTAATAACAACACACTGCCGGGGAATTTGCTTACTGCCACTCCTCCAGGCCATATAATCGGAAAGGGAAATTACCGGAATCTCAGCCTCATGAAGCGCGCTCATCTGTTTGCGGAATCTTGAGACACTGATACGCATCGCCGTCTCATTGCCCTGCGTAATGAACTGATGATAACCAAGAATAGACACCTTTGAACTCTTGTCGATAATTGGCTCAGCCTCATTAACGGCAATCGGCAGCGGTTCTGGCGTCATATCCACCTCCACAAGATCCTCCTGGGGCTGGGAAGTTTCCGCAGTCTGCCCCCTGGGCTTATCACATCCTCCCCCAAGCAGGAAAACCCACGGGATAACCACCATTACTCTAAAACTGCCTTTAACCTGCATGCCTGTAATTGTGATAAAAATTCATCATAACCGAAGCAACCGGTCCATGCAAAGAAGCGCGACGAAAAATCTAAGTTTTCTTAAGGTAAGCCCTCATAACGTATGGCAAAAAACGCCCCACCGGGCAGTTCTGGCATCGACACCGCCGACACATCCTCCACAGAATTAATGTCTTGCCAAGATATCAGGCGTCGGGATTGATTTGTCTTGTGCTGCTTGAGCCTTTCCCCATAAAATAAGCACCTGCTGACAATCCTCATACCCTCAATATAAAACTATCCAATATCTATGCGTCTCAAGTCGCTGAAGCTACACGGTTTCAAATCATTCGCCAATCGCACCGACTTCGAGTTCCACCCGGGGGTAACTGGCATTGTCGGTCCCAACGGTTGTGGCAAGTCCAATGTAGTGGACGCAATCCGCTGGGTTCTCGGTGAAACCTCCGCGAAAGCCCTCCGAGGCGGAGAAATGGCCGATGTTATCTTCAACGGCACAGACAAGAGGAAACCCGTCGGCATGGCAGAGGTTACCTTGACCCTTGCCGACTGCGAGGAAACCCTTGGCCTTGATTACAATGAAGTGGCATTCACTCGACGAGTGTTTCGCGACGGGAAGTCCGAATATCGACTAAACGGCAACCTCTGCCGTCTCAAAGACATCCATGAAATCCTGATGGATACCGGAATTGGCCGGACCGCCTACTCGATCATGGAGCAGGGCAAGATTGACATGCTGCTCAGCTCAAAACCTGAAGATCGGAGAACGGTATTTGAGGAAGCCGCAGGAATCACCAAGTTTAAGAGCCAGAAGAAAGAAGCCCTGCGCAAACTTGAATATACGGAGGCAAACCTCCTGCGGGTCAATGACATCATCGAAGAAGTAAAGCGCCAGATCAATTCCCTGAACCGGCAAGCAAACAAGGCACGGCGTTATCAGGAACTTCTTACCGATGTCAGGGTGCTTGATGTTCATTACAGCCACCGGCAATTTATCGAACTGGACGGTGAGAAAAGTGAACTCACGAACTCAATCCACTCCCTGGGAACAACAATCACCGACTTCCAGTCACAAACTGTGGGGAAAGAAAAAGCAATTGTCGAGGCTCGCGATGCCCTCGCAACCCTGGAAGCCGAGATCGCCTCCAGGCGTGAACAACTTATTGAAACCCAGAACCGGATCAGCTCGGCTCAAAACCGCATTGAATTCAATGAGGAAAGGCAACTGGAACTGCAGGAACTCATCAACCAAAACTCTGAAGACATCACCAAGACCAACTCTACTCTCGGGAAGGAAGCATCAGAACTTGAAGTAACCGCGGTTGCCCTCCAGAGAGTAACTGAAAACCTGGCCCGCCAGAGGCAACAATTCGAGGAGCAGGAAAATATTAATAATGGCTTAAAGAACAAACGTGTTGAGTTGGCAGAGAAATTGCTGGCTCTCTCACAAGAAATCACCGCAGTCGAAGCAAATATCGCTGAAATCCGGGCAGAATTAGGCTCATATTCCACCCAAACTGAAAGCAACAGAGAGCGTGAAGGGCACCTCAACGGTGAGCTCACCAGTCTTGAACAGGAACATGCTGAGCGCCTGGCGGAATCAACATCTCTGGGCGATCAGCTAAGCGCTGCGGATAAATCCCTCGCCGACAATGAATCCAATCTGGCACTGGCGGAAAAGGATTACCAGGCTGCGCGCAATGACAGCACCCGCTGCGCCAAGGAACTCTCCGATTTGCACCGCGAACTCGCGGAGAAGGAATCTCGGCTGGAGGTACTCAAGGCACTCGTTGCCGAGGGCGAGGGATTGGAATCAGGCACTCAGGCAATACTCAGCGGACTCAATGAGGAGAGCATTCAACAATCCAGCATACGCGGACTCTTGAGCTCGTTCATCGAAGTTCCCAGTGAATTTATCCCTGCCATTGAGGCCTCTCTCGGCGCGCACCTGCAAACCATCCTGGTCAGCGACCAAAAGACAGCCGAGGAGGCAATTAACATTCTAGCCAGGGGGCGTATGGGACGTGCCAGCATTATCCCGGAGAATTTCGTTGCCATCAGTTCTGACCGTCAGTTGATGACCCTCCCCGACGGGGTGGAGGCATGGGCGCTGGATAAAATAAAATCAACTGAAAATGTGCGTCCACTCCTGGAGCAACTTCTTGACCAGACACTAATTGTCAGTGATCTGCAAAGCGCACTGCAACTCAGAACCGAACTCCCCGGTCACAGCTTTGCTACCCTGGACGGCGCCTTTATAAGCGCGGACGGAATTATGCGGGGTGGAGCGGGAGAAGCAGATGAGGCAGGCTCTCTTCTCGCCCGACTCAACGAGGTCAAGTTATTAGAAAGCCACACCGCCGCGCTCAATGATCAGCTTGGCGAAAAGCAACTGGAGCTTGACCACATCGAGCAAAACAGCATCGCGCTATCAAGTCGCATGGATGAATGCCGTGAAAAACTGCAAACCGCAAAAATCAACCAGTCAACACTGGAAGGAAAACGCTCACTCCTGAGCCGAGAAAGAGAAGGCTTGGATTCAAAGCTAAAGAATATCCGTTGGGAGCAGGGAGAATTGCAACAACGACGGGAAACCGCAGAAATAAAGCTCAGCGAGCTGGACGAACAGCAAAGAACCCTCTCCGAAACACTACAGGCTTCCAGCCAGAGTCGTTCCGAGTTCGAAGCCGAGTTAAATGAAGTCAGTCATCAGGAAACTCAATCTGCCGAGCGAATCGCTGAACTGCGCACCACCATGGCCGTCGAAGAGCAATCACAGCAGGCGCTCCAGGAACAGCAAGCACCTATAACGGCACGCATGGGTGAGCTCGAGGCAATCATCACACGCCGTGAAAGCGAGGTCTCCAAGTATCAGGACCGCATCACAAACGCCGGCTCGGAAAGCTCATCGCTCAAAGATGAAATACAAAATATGACCTGTAACGCTGAAAAGCTTGGCACTGCCCTGGGAGACGTTACAGAACAACGCCTCAAGCACCAGAGCGCGGTCAATGACGCAGAAACGATGCTACGCGAGGCTCGACAGGAATTGGCCACCCTCACTGAACAAAGAGGCAAGGAAGAGGTCAAGGTTACCCAGATTGATCTCCGGATTGAAAACCTTAACGCAACGATCAGCCAGCGCTATAACATCAAGCTTGAGCATTTTGAACCTGACAGCCATGCCTTACTCACTGCAATTGCCGAGCAGAAGAAAGCTCGCCAGCGACGGGAAAAGCGCAAAAACTCCATTGCCCAGAAAGCAGCCGACGAACACGAACACGATCCCGACAACGCGGACCCCGACCTTGAAGAAGTTCCAAACCCGGATGAATCCCGGACCATTGCAGAAAACCCAACGGATCGAGAAGAACCATCCGGCATCCCTGGAGAAGACCAGCCTGACTGGAACTTCGTGGAAATGGTCATTGGAGAGCTAAGGCAACGCCTCGATTCAATGGGACCGGTAAACCTTGAAGCCATTGAAGAGTTTGAAGCGTTGCAGGAACGATATGATTTCCTCACCAAGGAGCATGAGGATTTAATCAACTCCAAGGATCATCTGCACAAGGTTATCAGCAAGATTAACCGCGAAACACGCACACGCTTTGCCGACACCTTTGAACAAGTAAGGAAAAATTTCCGTGAAGTATTCAAGGAACTCTTCGGCGAGCAGGGAAAAGCAAACCTTGTTCTCCTTGACGAAACTGACCCACTGGAGAGCGGTATTGACATCATCGCCAAACCTCCCGGCAAAAAGCCCCAGTCAATCACATTGCTTTCCGGTGGAGAAAGAGCCATGACGGCCGTTGCCCTGCTGTTCTCAATCTATATGGTAAAACCATCACCATTCTGTGTTCTGGACGAGCTTGACGCGCCCCTTGACGAGTCAAATATAGGACGTTTCATCAAGCTGCTCGAACGCTTCACTCAGCAAAGCCAGTTTGTTATTGTCACCCACAATAAAAGAACGATGAATCGGTGCGAGGTGATCTACGGAGTCACTCAGGAGGAATTTGGCATCAGCAAGTTAATAGGTATGCAATTTTCCTCCAGCCCTGAACCCGGACAATCTGTGGAAGTCACCTGAAATCGGCATTGCCTCTGAGCAGTGAGCCGGTAGAATGCAATAATATAGAAACGGCATGGCAGACGTTTCCACACAGAACACCGACACCGGAATGATCACACCGGAGGCTTTCAAAGATGCCTTCAGGTGGATGGTTCTTGCGCGCACCTTTGAGGACAAAATCTCCAGCGTTTATCGCGCAGGAAAGATTGTCGGCGGCGTATATGTTGGGCGTGGTCAGGAGGCCTTCAGTGCTGCTCTGGCCGTTCAACTTAATCGAGGAAAGGATGTCTATGCTCCGCTTATCCGGGATATGGCTGGCCGAGCAGCATTTGGAGAACCGATAATCGATGCCGCGAGGACATACCTTGGATCCGCCAAAGGGTCCATGCGCGGCAGGGATGGCAACATCCATCGCGGTTCACCGCGTGACGGAGTTCCTGCCATGATCTCACATCTGGGTGCCATGATCTCGGTTGTTAGTGGCATGTTGTTTGCCCGCAGATTACGCGGCCAACTGGATGATTGTGTTGGAGCGGCGTGCATTGGCGATGGCGCCACATCCACAGGTTCAGTTCATGAAGCATTGAATATGGCGTCCATTGAAAAACTGCCCCTGGTGGTCGCAATCGCCAACAACCAGTTTGCCTACTCAACGCCAAACAGTCGCCAATTTGCCTGTAAAGATCTCGTCGATCGAGCGATTGGTTATGGAATAGAGGGCACCAACGTTGATGGGACAGACCTAGCCGACTGCCTACAGGGATTTCACAAGGCATTATCCCGCGCCAAGTCAGGAAAAGGACCACAACTCGTAGTTGGTAAAATGCTTCGACTCTCCGGCCATGGCGAACACGATGATTCTCACTACATCCCCGAGGAAATACGCTCCTCGGGCCTTGGTAAAGATTGCCTTGCCATGGCCCGGGAACGCATAATCGCTGAAGGCTGGGGGAATGAAGGGTCATGTCAAGAACTTGAAGAGAAGGCTACCAAGGAAGTGGAAGATGCCATCCTTCAGGCAGATGGAGAAGATCCCCCGGATCCTTACACACACGACTGGAACGCCTGCTTTAGTGAAAGGTTCCGGGATACCCAACCAGACCAGTGAGCATTACCTACCTTGAAGCAATCCGGAATGCTCAGGACAAAGCCCTGGCAGATAGCCCTGACGTATTTATCTACGGTCAGGACATTGGGGCTTTTGGCGGCGCCTTTAAAGCCACCAAAGGGCTGCATGACAAGTATCCTGACCGCGTCATCGACTCACCTATCAGTGAGGATGCGATGGCCGGGCTTGCCATAGGAGCAGCAATTGAGGGCATGCGCCCAATTATCGAAATGCAATTTGCGGACTTTTCTACTGTTGCTTTCAACCAAATTGTCAATCAGGCGGCCACGCACTACTGGCGAACGAATATCCCATGCCCGGTCACAATCCGGCTACCCTCTGGAGGCACCCCTGGAAGCGGCCCCTTTCACAGCCAGTGCATGGAAGCAATATATGCCCATTACCCGGGAACTATTGTCATGACACCAGCCACCGTAGAAGATGCCTATTCCATGCTCTTGGAGGCAATTTTCACAGATGACCCGGTAATATTCTGCGAACACAAGTATCTCTATTACCACCTCAAAGCGGACAAGCTCCCAACGCAATCCCTTCCCGCAGAATCTGCCCGTATTACCCGTTCTGGGCGCCATGCGACAATCATCACATACAGCGCAATGGTCCATGAAGCTCTTCTCGCTGCAGACAGCCTGCACGATGATGGTTACGAAATAGAAATCGTGGACCTCCGATGCGTGAAACCCCTTGATATAGAGACCATACTTGGCTCAGTTGCCCGCACGGGGCGTATGCTTGTGCTCGGAGAGGCATTTCCGTGGGGAGGTGTGACATCCGAGGTAATCTCCCGAGTCTCCTCCGAAGGATTTCATCTGCTTGATGCCCCCCCGGCCAAGCTTAACGCCCATGATACGCCAATACCCTACCACCCTGAGCTTTGGCGCTACCACAGGCCAACGGCAAACACCATAAAGTCCGCAGTCCAGAAACTCCTCAAAGATTAATCATCATACCATGCGTGTTCCGATCCTCATGCCACAGCTCGGCGAATCGATAGCTGAAGCCACTATTAAGGCAGTTAATGTTAAGACTGGCGATCCTGTTGCTGCTGACCAGGAGATTTTCGAAGTCGAGACCGAAAAAGCCGTCATGGAGGTCACCTCACCAATTAAGGGATGCGTTGCCGAGATCTCAGCACAGGTAAACATCAGTTACCCGGTAGGGACAGTCCTCGGCTATCTTGAGATTAGCGAAGATGTCGCAAAAAAAATGGGGGACGCTCATGAAGGGAGCGCAACGGAGTCATCCTCGAAGACTGATATTTCCCCACAAGAAAAAGAAAGCTTACCCGGCAACAACACGAATGCATTACAAGGTGAAACCCATAAACTGGAAAAATCTGAAGTAACACCCACCATCCCTGGGCTCCCTGTACCGGCAAAGGCAAAGGGAGCCACCTATATTTCCCCTCGCCTCCGCGCACGAATGCAGGAATTGGGCCTTAATGCGGCAGATCTTTCCGGAATCGCAGGAAGCGGTTCTGCCGGGCGTGTTACTGTTGAGGATTTCGAGGCCTTCATGAGTGCTCTTGAGGAGAAGAAAACCACTGCCGCTTCATCAATGCGCATCGCTGTAGCCGACTCGATGCGCCGCAGCTGGACACGCCCCCTAGCTACAGTCGGCACGCCCGTATGCCTCGACAAGTTACTCGCCCACAGGAATAGTTGTAATCCCAAACCAGGACCAACCCTCTATGCAGTGCGAGCCCTTGCCCTTGCCCTTTCAGAAAACACCGCCAACGCAGGTCAATTGGTCGGCAACCAGATCGTCCATCCAGAGGCAATCGACATCGGTTTTGCCGTAGAAGTTGACGACGGGGTCTTGGTCCCTGTAATCCGTGACGTGGACAAGAAACCTCTGAATGACCTCACCCAGCAATATGCAAGCCTTGTAGAGGCTGCCAACAAACGTCGCCTTCCAATGGAAGCTTCAACCCCTCCGGGAATTGCAACGGTGACCAATTTCGGCAGTTTTGGTATTGTCTGGGCTACTCCCATACCACTGCCTGAACAAAACCTTGTATTGGGCCTCGGCCACGGAAGAAAAAAACCTCAATGGGACAGTGAAAGCTCTTCATGGGTTCCAGTGGTCGAAGCAGAAATGACCTTAAGCTTCGATCATCGCATTCTCGATGGGGGTGCTGCGGGCCGGTTGCTTTGGAGAGTAGCTGAATTGCTCCAATCACCAGAAAATCTCTAGCAGGACAGACCTGCGTGCAGCACGCCCGGTGATTACCCTAGTCAACCAGATTGTCAATACGGATGGCAATCTCAAAGTCACTTTCTGTTAATCCGCCCTTATCATCAGTGGTTAACAAAACAGTAACCTTCCCATAACCAATAATCATCTCAGGGTGATGATTTGCGCTCTCTGCAATCTCGGCAACAGCATTAACAAAATCCATTCCTGACATGTAGTCATCGAACTCAAAAACGCGTTCAATAATGTCTTTTTTATGTTCCCATTCAGGAACTTTCTTCATCAATGACTGCACACAATCGTGCGCAAGCGTGCTTGGCATAACTTTCGTAGGGTTAAAAAGGTGGGATTAAATGGGGCAGCGAGCCTGTAATGGAACTTTTCACAGGCATTTCTCTTTGCAAACATAAAGAGAACCCGTTATTCCTTACCCCCCCTGATAGCATCAGGTAAGCCAACATTATCAAAATTCACTCCAGTCATGGGCACATTATACAACAATATTGTCGAAACAATTGGCCGCACCCCTCTGGTTAAACTCAACAAGGTTGCCGAGGGAATTGATGCCACCATCGCCCTCAAGTGCGAATTCTTTAATCCTCTGGGATCAGTTAAGGATCGCATCGGAATGGCAATGATCGAAGACGCTGAGGCTCAAGGGTTAATCAACAGCACAACCACGATTATCGAACCCACCAGCGGCAATACCGGAATCGCCCTTGCCTTCGTCTGTGCCTCACGCGGTTACAATTTAACCCTGACCATGCCTGAGACCATGAGCCTTGAGAGGCGTACCCTGCTCGCACTTCTCGGTGCCAAGCTTGTCCTTACCCCCGGTCCCAAGGGGATGAAGGGAGCAATTGAGAAAGCTCAGGAAATTCTCGAGGAAACCGAAAACGCATGGATGCCGCAGCAATTTGAAAATCCAGCCAACCCGGCGATCCACCAGAAAACGACCGCTGAGGAAATATGGGAAGACTCCAATGGTGAGGTGGACATCTTAATTTCTGCCGTGGGAACTGGTGGGACAATTTCAGGATGTTGCGAGGTTATTAAGCCAAAAAAACCTGACTTTAAGGCCATCGCGGTTGAGCCCGCCGACTCACCGGTAATCTCACAGACACTTGCCGGCGAAGATCTCACTCCCGGACCTCACAAAATTCAAGGTACCGGCGCCGGGTTCATCCCCGGTAACCTCCACTTGAAAAATCCAGGCAACAATGAAGATCAAATCACCGAATGCGTTAAGGTCTCCAATGACGATGCCTTTGCCATGGCACAACGCCTTGCGGCAGAAGAAGGTATTCTTGTAGGCATCAGCACCGGTGCCAATGTATGCGCAGCCCTTGAAGTGGCAAAACGCCCGGAGAATACCGGAAAATTTATTGTCACAATTGCCTGTTCCACTGGCGAACGTTACCTAAGCACCCCATTGGCTGATGCCGCCCGCTCAGAAGTTGGAGCTTGAATAAAGCCCGCCATACACCATTAGTTCTCTGCCCTCAACCCCTGAAAATAGTTAAAATGGCTACAAAAAAAGCATCTACGCCAAGTGATGAAGCACCTGTATTGCCACCGCCACAACCCGAGAATTCTGTCGAGGAGTTCCTAGAAAAACATGGGAAAAAAACCGGCTTGTTGGTCATTCTCCTTGTTATAGCTGCGGCTGTCGGTTTTTTCATGAAGGCTCAACAGAAAACCTACCTCAAGGAATCCGGTGAAAGCTTTGCCAGCGCACAGACCACTGAGGAACTGAGGGCTGTTATCAATGAATACCCGAAGAGCGTTGCTGCTGGAAATGCACAACTCCTTCTTGCAGACCGCCAACTGACCAACGGTCAAATTGAAGAGGCCAAAATCAGCCTCACTCAATTCGTCAAAGACCAAAAGGATACACCGCTCTATTTCAACGGTCTCTTCGCGCTTGGCACCGTTCATGAAAAACTCGGTGACCTTGATGCTGCCAAAAAAACATATCAGGAAATTATCAACGCGGGAGACAAAGCTAGCACTGCAGCTGCCGCCGCTTTGCGCATGGCGGATATCATCCACGGTAAAGGTGACCTTGAAGATGCGCTCAAAGCCTATGATACAGTTGCTCAGAAATTTCCAGGTAATGTATTCATGGAAGAAAACGGTGTTATTGACAGCAGGAAAGCCGACGCCAACCAGTCCATTACTCTCAGGGATAACCCCCCTCCTGCTCCTGAACCTAAGCCGAAGCCTGAACCCCCAGCGAAACCCGCTGCTCCTGCTGAAAAAACGGAGCCCGCTGCTCCTGCTGAAAAAACGGAGCCCGCTGCCCCTGCTGAAAAAACGGAGCCCGCTGCCCCTGCTGAAAAAACGGAACCCGCTGCCCCTGCTGAAAAAACGGAGCCTGCCGCTCCTGCTGAAAAAACGGAGCCCGCTGCCCCTGCTGAAAAAACGGAGCCTGCCGCTCCCGCTGCACCGAATAGCCCGGAGTAAAGCGCCTGCGCTTTCTCAGGACCTGAGAAGAGCGCGCCCGGGACGCATCGATTTGCCCACGCATTGCAAATAAAGCACTTTGCGCCCTTAGCGCATTGCCAAATCGCCCACCGGCAGTCATCCTTATGGCATGATTCGACTTGCCATTTCCCTAATGCTGGTAACGGGAAGCCTCGCCAAGGCATCCCCAAACCTTGTCCTCATTGTCAGTGACGACCACCGCTACGACTTGATGGGATTTCACCCTGAGTCCCCTGAATGGCTTGAAACTCCCAACTTGGACAAACTCGCAACCCAAGGCGCACACCTACGGAATGCATTTGTCACGACCTCTCTCTGTTCTCCCAGTCGAGCCTCTGTCCTAACCGGTCAATATATGCATCATCACCGCGTGGTAGACAACCAGCGCCCTGTTCCCAAAGGCACGAAGTTCTTCCCACAATACCTGCAAAGCGCAGGCTATCACACCGCCTTCATTGGTAAATGGCATATGGGGCACGATGACGACTCTCCCCGCCCCGGATTTAACCACTGGGTCAGTTTCGAGGGGCAGGGAGAATACTTTAATCCAACGCTCAACATTAATGGTAAAAAGAAGCAGTTTCAGGGCTACATGACAGACGTCCTGACGAATCAGGCCATTGAATGGTTCGAAAAAAATCGCCCCAAGGATAAGCCGTTCCTGCTCTACCTCTCCTATAAGGCAGTGCACTATCCCTTCTTGCCCGCCCCACGACACCATGGTCGCTACCAGGACAAGCCTATACCCTACCCGGAAACCATGGCAAACAGCGAAGAAAACTACAGGTCACAATCAAAATGGATTCGTGAACGCCGCTACGGCATTCATGGCATTGACCACATGGAAACCGGGGCATTCGACAAAGATCCCGTGCCCTCATTTGACAATCTCTACTGGCGTTTCTGCGAAACCATTCACGGCCTTGACGAGAATGTAGGTCGCGTCATCAAGACCCTGAAACCTGCAATCCCCAATACCATCATGATGTATATGGGAGACAACGGTTTTGCCCTTGGCGAACACGGTTTCTATGACAAACGGGATGCATTCGAGGAATCAATCCGAATCCCCCTAATCGCCTATGCTCCCGGACGAATCAAGCCTGGAACAGTTATCTCTGAGATGGTTCAGAATATCGATATCGCCCCTACCCTGCTGAACTTGGCAGGGGTCAATGTCCCACCGAACGCACCTCGAATGGACGGACAATCATTCGACGGGTTATTACTCGGGAAAAAAACACCCTGGCGTGATCACATCCTTTACGAATACCATTGGGAGTGGAACTTCCCGGCAACCCCGACATGCCTCGCTATCCGCACCGAACGCTACAAATACATCTATTACCATGGGGTCTGGGATCAGAATGGGTTCTACGACCTGAAGACTGATCCCCATGAACGCCACAACCTTATTCAGCTGCCAGCCCATCAGGAACAAATCGCTCATCTTCGCAATCAGATGTTCAGGGAACTGGAAACCTCCGGTGGGCTCATCATGCCTGTGCGACCACCAAAAGGTGATCAGTTTTATGATCGCAAACTGCGACGTTAAAAAAAGGGCAACCTGTGACTAGGGCTTATCTATTCCAGACACCTCCTGCATCACCTTATCAGCAATGGCCTGATAACCTTTGCGCCCCTTAACATCCAATTCAGCATCGGAGAATTCAACGAGTTCTCCGCAACAAAGCGTGATCCTGGTAAGGAATTTGGGAATTTTAGCGCCTGGAGGATAAGCCTCATGCGCTCCAAAAATCCTCATTGGTAATACCGGCACCCGGGCCTTAGCAATCACAAGCCCGACCCCGGCTTCAGCCTCCATCAACTCACCATCAACGGTACGTTGCCCTTCTGGAAAAATTAGCACTGGATTACCATTTCGAAGCTCCTTGATGATCCGCTTTAAACTGGTGAAATCAGGTCGGTCCTGATCCACTGGTATCGCGTTGAGGCGGGGATAAATCCATCCCAGGAAACCCTTCTTAAACAAAGATTTGCGAGCCAAGAATGCCGTTTTCCGCCCATAGGCCACCCCAACAACCGGCGGGTCAAAATAACTCGTGTGATTGCATGCAATAAGAACTCCGCCTCGTTTCCACGAATCCTTAATCCTATCCCTGCCAACAACGCGTAAACGGAATCCCAAGCGAAAAATCAACCAGGCCAACCAAAATCCAATCCAATACCACATAACTCCTACTCTAATGCATCAAGCCCACTCACACGAAGGCGATCAATAATCTCCGCGAGGACTTCATCAAGAGTCATTTCTGAGGTGTCAATCACCGCCGCATCATCAGCCACCACCATTGGGGACGTTTCCCGACTGCTGTCAACGGCGTCACGTTGAGCAAGATCATCTACAATGCCCTCCTTCATCCGACGCTTGGCGCGAACCTCTATTGAGGCATCAATGTAAAATTTGTAAGGAGTTTCCGGAAAGACCACCGATCCAATGTCTCTGCCCTCCATGACAATATCCGCCACATTCAGGTATTCCCTTTGCTTTGCAACCAGCACATCACGGACTTCCGCAACCCGGGACACCGCAGAGACTACTGAATTAACCTCACTCGACTTTAACTCACCGCCAGGATCTACACCACCCACAGTCAATGTGGCCTTATTATCAGAAATTCCACAGCACAGATCAATCGCACGAAGGTGCTCAACAACTGCGCAATCATCGTTGGCGTGAATTCCCGCACGCAAAACACTCCAAGCCAGCGCTCTATACATTACGCCTGAGTTGACGTGCAAAAAACCAAGATATTCGGACAACATCTGTGACACGCTACTTTTGCCGGAAGCAGCAGGACCATCAATGGCAATAACACGGTATTGGTTATGATTAAGGTCAGAGGCCATCACATTATCCGGCGCTATCCGCGCCCCCCTCCTCCTGCTCCTTCTTCACTCCGGAGGAAAGCACTTCAAGGTCTCTCTCAAAACCAGGATAGGACACCGCAATACAATCCGCATTCTCAATGACTGTATCGCCATCTGCAAACAAGCCAGCGATAGCAAAAGCCATCGCTATGCGGTGATCCCCATAACTCTCAATGCAAGCACCGTGCAATTTCTTACCTCCACTAATCCTCATACCGTCATCAAATTCCTCGATGTCAGCCCCCATTGCTTGAAGGTTCTTTGCAACTGCGGCAATCCGGTCGGTTTCCTTTACTCGCAATTCACCGGCATCCCTTATCATTGTCGTTCCCTCCGCCAAGGCTGCCGCAACAGCCAGAATCGGCAATTCATCAATAATATTGGCAACGATACCACCCGAAATCTCGATTCCATTCAACCCCTCTCCGCAAACCGTAATATCCCCAACTTTCTCTCCACCGTCATCGTTCACAACGCTACTGGTAATATTTGCGCCCATTCCTATAAGGACTTCCAATACGCCGCTCCGTGTAGGATTGAGCCCCACATTGTTAATCTTCAACTGCGAACCCGGAAAAACAGAGGCCGCTACCAGCCAAAATGAGGCACTGGAAATATCGCCAGGTACAACAAAATCGCACGACTGGATTTTCTGGCCTCCAGCAATCGAGATTTCCCTGCCTTCAGTCCGGGTCCTTACCTTGAACGAATTCAACATCCTCTCTGTATGATCGCGGGTCTCGACAGGTTGGATAACAGTAGTGAGTCCTTCTGCAAATAGACCGGCAAGCAACACCGCACTCTTTACCTGAGCACTCGCCACAGGAAGCTCATAGCGTATGCCTTGCAGTCTGCTCCCACGAATAGCAAGCGGAGCACCTCCTCCCGTTCCCTCCGCCTTAATATCTGCACCCATATCAGACAAGGGTCTGATAACTCTACCCATCGGCCTCTTCGACAGGGACTCATCCCCCACTAATCGGCTGGCAAATCCCTGCCCGGCAAGGATGCCGGACATAAGCCGCATAGTCGTCCCCGAATTCCCGCAATCAATATCACCAGGCGGAACTTCAGTAACCATCCCGCGACCATGCACAAGGAGACACTCTGGACCAAGGCTCGATTGCTCCAACACATCAATGCTTACCCCCAATGAGCGCATCGCCGCAACCGTGGCAAGGCAATCTTCGCTCGGGAGAAACCCCTCAATCCTGCAATCTCCATCAGCCAGAGAAGCGAACATGACTGCACGGTGAGAAATACTCTTGTCGCCGGGAACAGAAATTTCACCGCCAAGGCAATGTGCACGACGGACTCTAAGTTCGCTGGATTTTCCTCCCATTAAGTAAATGATAAATTTCTTTTGAGCTCCTACTGCTCCTTTGCTGAAGACACAACAAGTGCGTTCCTGTGATTCTTAGCATCCTCAAGGAATCTGGACAGCCCTTCATTGTCATTTCCCCGCAATATCTCCAGGACCTCCGCGAGTTCCTTGATGTGCTCACTTAATACTTCGGATACCGCTTCACGATTCTCTCCTAGAATTTCCGTCCACATTGCGGGAGATCCCAAGGCAATCCTTGTGCTGTCACGAAACCCAGCTCCCGCCAATTCAACTGCCCTCGTATCACCTGCCACCGCCGTCTGCACAAGGGCAGAGGCGCACAAGTGGGGCAAATGACTGATCTTTGCTACCAACGCATCATGATCATCAGGCTCCAAGCCGATAAGATGACATCCCAGGAGGCCCCAAAATTCCCTTACTCTCTTCTCGGCGCTCTCAGTGGTACTTTCCCCGGGGGTAATGGCACACGCCGCCCCGGAAAAAAGATCCGCACGCGCATTGGAAAATCCAGTGAGTTCTGAGCCCGCCATAGGGTGTGCTCCAACAAATGCAACGTCTTGTCTTTTTGCCAAGAGGATGCGCTCATCTGCCGTCGAGACAACCACTCCCTTAACGCTGCAAACATCAGTAATAACCGCATCCTCTGCCAAGTAAGGCAAAGCCATATCCAGAACACCCTTCAGCGCCCCGACCGGAGTGGCAATGACGACAAGGTCGGCATTGCTGACCACATCGCAAATATCATCGCTGACAATATCTGCCACGTTGCTGGAACGCAACTCGCCGAGCGCTTCACTGCGCCGGGCCCACAGGCTTACCTTATCGGTCACGCCACTAGCACGCGCGGCAAGGGCAACAGACCCGCCAAGCAATCCTGGTCCTAAAACTGCTAAATGCCGCATACCCCGGCCTTATTAAATACCCACATTAACTGCTACTTGGTTAACACCGTGCTCAGGGCACCCTGAAAATCTTCTGTGTATAAGGACACCTAACCAGTGTGCCGGGCGGAAAATCAGCCACATCAATTTCCTTTCCCTTGGCAAAAGGACTATACACCCTTCCGTATTTTCCAGGGACCGGATCTGCATAGGGTCGATCATCGGATTCCTTGGCCCTCGTGGCTGTTGATGTGCCGGAACCATTTGGTTTCCGCGGTGTCTCTGAGTTACTCGGGCCATCCCCACTAGTTACTGGAGCAGAATTACGCGTTGTTCCTCCCCCTGATCCTGCGCCGTACCTATTCGGCCCGGGAGACGCCTGATTACTCCCCTGGGATCCTTCGCCGACGCCTCCAACTCCGAGGTAACCATAACGGGAAGGTGTGCCGCCTTGGGGATTGTCCAGGGAATAACCACTCCGGTTAACAGAATTTGTCGTTTCGCATCCCGCAACAAGCATTGCGATAGAAACTGATATCAGGATGACGGAAGTTGATTTCATCTTATCAAAAAGCTGTCTGGGCTTGTCACTATAGAAGGTTTGAACAACTCGTAAAGTAGCGAAACTGCAAGAAATTTTATCGGATCATGACCTATTGGCCACCTCATCATTCTCCCCTTTATGAATTAATAACGGCAACAAAATGAATCTCCTTTCAAATTTCTGTGATTTTCCGCTCTTAGCTGAGAAACAACCGTTCGTTATCCTGCAGTGCCTAGAACTCAACCTCAATTGAAACCACCGTTTTGCCAAAGACAACCTGAGCCCAAGGAAACTGATAGAATTTATGAATCCAACCAGGACTGCTAACGCCGTCGCCCCGCCTTGACCTTGGCAAACTTACCCCCGGTTCTTCGACTGAGAGAACGCAACATTTTCTCCTCCGATCTCTTATCACTGCCGGTAACGTAATAAATCGTATGGATGCGTGTGGAATATGGCGCGACCTTGCTGGACGTCTCAATAATATCAAGCAATTCCTTCTCCGGTATCTCCCTCCCCCCCCTGTCAGATGCAGTGGCATTGCCATCGGAGAGCATGAACGCCATCTCCGGACGAAGCTTGAATAGTTCCTGCAGGGCATAATCGTGACGAGTGCCTCCGGGTCGTCCTCCCATTGGGCGTGCACTGTTTGCATCTACGGATTCCTGGATATGTCGCTTCGCCGCCATCTTGTTAACCGTCGTTGCGGGAACGAGTTGGTCCTGCCACGCTCTGGCGCTCCCAGACCAGCGGATAATTCCAAAGCGCATGTCAATATCAAGGGAATCAACCAATTTAAATGCCTCATCCCTAACGATCTGAAAGCTCTGCTCTTTGCCCTCTCTTAGAAGACGACCGGTAGAATAATCAAGGTCACCGGTTCGCCCAAACATCGAGGCTGACACATCGATCATGATCACCACCGAACGCGCCTGGTCCTTGATCCCGAAAAAGCCTGTCCCCTCTCCGCTGCCGTTCCCTCCCTCTAGACCATCACCAAGCCCTACACCCAGGCCGGCAGTCCCGATCAAGGCATTCACCTGATCAGAAATAAGCTCGCTCGGATCAATCGGCAACATCTGGTCAACGGGAACCTTTGGTAAATCAGGTAATGCAAAATCCATCGGTCGCTGCGAAAGAATACGATCAGAAAAGGCAGGCTTGGATGTCAGAGCCTGATGCTTTGCCATATTCATCTTGTGCTCCTTGCTCTGCGGCGGAATCTTTAGTATTTCGCGCACCTCAAACTCTGCTGGAGGGTCTGAAAAATACCTGGCGATTACCCATATTCCGAAAAGAACAAGGGCAACAACATGCACGGCTATACTGCCGATTATGATCGAAACCAAAAGCCCGCGACGACGCCTTCCGGACATCTTTCTGCCCTCCAGCGACTTACCTTCGCTTACACTAATGGCAATCTCGCCCATCAGCCTTCGCCCTCCCCGGAAAATGATGAAAAAGTGACATTAGTCAACTGGGCTCTGCCACAGGCATTCAATACATCAACCACTCTTTGATGCGGCACACTCTTAGCCGGTGCAATCGTAAGCATCGCCTTACTGCCACTTAATTCGGATGCCTTCCTGAAACGCTCAAGCGTCGCCGATAACTCGGGCAATTCAGGATTGCCGGGATCATCAATCTCAAGATCATTCAACACAACCTGTTGATCTCCACGAATAATGATCCGCTGCTCATCAGGAATATCAACAGGGTCTTCCTGTGCAACGGCCCCGGGAAGACCAAACCCCAAGTCGCTCTCCTGTTTAACAGGTTTGGCTGTAACCATGAAAAAGACGAGGAGTAAAAAGACCATGTCTATCATTGGCCCCATCGGCATCCCTACCGTTTCATCATGTCTCTTCGCGCGACGCATCCTCGTTATCTCCTGTATGTGCCAAATAAAACTTGATGTGCCCCTGCCTCTGCCGCCAACTGCATGAACCCTTCTGTTACCTCATAGGGCGTATCTTTATCGGCTCGGTAATACACCTTCAAGGGGGGAGCGACCTTGAATCGGGCCTTCAGGTGGCGCTTTAGCTGCTCCTTGGTTGCCATCTCATTGGCAATGTAAAAGTTCCCCTCTCTGTCAACATTGATGACGTCACGATTACTCAGGTCATCAGGAATCTTGGCCGCACTGGCAGTAGGCAGGCTGATATCCATCTTGACCTTCTCCTTCGAAAGTTTGGAGGTGACCATGAAAAAAATCAGGAGGAGAAATGTCATGTCAATCATCGGGGTGATCTGAAAGCTCACCACCTCATCCTTTCTCTTTTCCTGTTGCTTCATCTTCTTCGTTATCCTTCTCGACCAGCCTCCATGCCCCGGCATTTTATCCCTTCGGGGCTCCTTCCTCGGAAATCTTGACTTCGCCAGAAAGAACATCCAGTGCAAAACTGGTACGCTTCTGTATAAGAGACATGATTCCCGTCAGCCGATTGCGAAAGAAGAAATAGAAGAACATTGCCGGAATCCCCACAAATAAACCGCCAGCAGTCGTACCCATGGCTGCATTAATTCCCCCTGCAAGGTCAGCAGGTTCAGATTTGCCTGCACTGAGGTCTCCGAAACTCTGCATCATTCCCAGAACAGTGCCGAACAGACCAATCATTGGTGCAATAGTCGCAAACACATTCAGGTAATTCACCCATTGCATTTGTGCCGTTTCCTCATAATCAAGTTCCTCGCTGGCCGCCTGATCCATGGATTCTTTATTCGCCCTGTCCCGATCAAAGTTTACCTTTAGCAGTGCAGCTGATAGCACGTTGGTGAAGCTGTTGGTATTCTCATTGCACAACGCATAAGCCCCGCTCACGTCCCTGTCCTGCATAAGCCTGACCATGGCATCGCTGATACCTTCCGGGCACATTTTCTTGGCCGAGAAGCGCATAAAACAATAGACAATCGCAGCAATCGTCGCCACCGAGCACAATAACAGAACATGCATCACCCATCCTCCGGATTTATAAACTGACAGGACGGTAATCTCATCACTCTCCACGGTCGAAGCGGTACGGGGGTCATCAGCGCCCTCTGCAACCACAAGATCCGTTAACCACCATTGGGAAAACAGGAAAACAGCCAATATGTAGAAAATAGGTCTCATCACGGTAAATAATTCATGTCGTTTCATTGGCATCGTGGTTATTTCTCAATCGATAATTTCTCTCGCAGTTCCGCAAGCGGGTATTCGCCACCCATATGCGAATAAAGCTTCTCCAGATCACTCAGGCATTCAAGAGCCCGCGTTTCCTGCCCAACCAGTTCGTATGTCTTAGCCGCGTGCCATAATCCCCGTGACGCGGCAACTGCCTCAGTCCCATAAAAAAGGAATGGTTCCAGGAAGCGATCTATCAGGGCGTGGTAATTCTCTTCGATCTGCTCACGAACCCCATCATCTTCCATCCACTTGGGGTTATCCCCTACCAACTTAGAGAACCTTTCAAAATCAGCAAGTGTAATGACATGCTTCGCATCAAGCAAAAGCTCAGGATCGTCATCATCTGCGGCAATTATCTTCGCCTCGGCAATAACCTCCTCCCCTGCCCCAAGCTTTACTAAAGCTTGAAGCCTCCCTCTTTTGGCCAGCGCCTTCCTCTTTGCATTCCAGTCCTGCTGTTCGATGAGTTCATAGAGATTGCGAGCCTTAACGTGATTTTCCCGGTCAATGGTGGCCAGAAAGATTCCTGCTAACTGCATACCTATATCTCCTGCATTGGAATTAGGCAGTCCGAGATAGACCCGTTCATCTTCCCACAACTTGGAAAGTTCATTCCTTGGGGCGTCCTCCCCCCCAGCAAGCAACTCCAACTCCCCTTCAACCGGGTCAAAATCAATCATCCTCACCTGTTCCATGGGGATTGTCCTCGTGCTGCTTCCCGCGCCACCAGCCAAGGGAACACGGATCCGCAACCGAGTTTCATTCAGCTCAAGTATCTGACCTCCCAATGCTCTGCCATTCTTAACGTGCACTATATCCTCCGCCGAAGCGTTTCCGAGAATCAGCATCAGGGCCATCAGCTTTATTCTACGCATCGCTATCCTCCTGCAACTCGGCCAACCGCCTTCTTGCCTGGCCGTATTCGGGCATGTCACCAAGCTCTTCGCGTTGCACTAACGCGGAGTAGACTTCAATCGCTTCACGGGGCCGATCCAGTTCCTCCAGCAACTCACCTCGCCTCAGGTATGACTTTGCAACCATTCTGCGATACTTCCCGTATGCCACATATACACGCTCAAAATAAGCAGTAGCCTTTAGCTTATCCCCCTTGGCACTGAGTATTTCTGCTGAGCGAAAAAGCGCCTCAGCTTTAGACGAACTTGAAATGGATTTATCAGCAAGAAGCACAGTGAGCACTTCAAGCGCCAGATCATGATCCCCTTGCGCGGAAAGAATACCGGCAATAAGCAGATCGGCATCTGCACATTTCCCTGAATATGGAGTCTCCTCTTTAACCCTGTAAAGAAACTGTAATGCCTGTTCCTGATCATCCCTGTTCAAGGCAATACGTGCACGCCCCAGGTATGCCCGGTCAAGCTCCAGGCTACGCGGGTTCCATTTTCTTAGACCGGAATAGAGCTCATCCGCATTATCCAACTCCCCCTTATCCAGAAGGTAATCGGCGCAATCAGCGAGAATTCGGGGATTGTGTATTTCCGGGTCACACAGCCTGGCCGCCATCGCAAATGATAGCCGATAACTCGCAGAGCCTATCGGTTCGGTGCGCGCCGCCGCCCATCTTGCACGCAGCTCCAGTGTTGTCTTCTCCTCTGACTTTGCCTCTGACACCAGTCGTCCCATCTCAAAAACGTATCCCTGCCTGTTTTCCGGGGAATAAAGTTTACGCAATCCTTCCAGCACATCAGCAATCCCGAAGAGTTCATGCCGGTCACCATGCATGCGCAGAATATCCCAATACACCAAGCGTGCGGCCGCCTCATTACCCTCAGCCTTATGCGCCCATCCTATCCAGTAAACCGCCTCAGCCATCCTGGCACTCTCCGGACTCAAAGCAATGAAACTGGTAAAGTGTTCCCGCATATCACTAAATTTGCCTTGGAGCCTCATCACTTTCCCAATATTGAAGCGACTCTCCTCAAAAAGGCGCCCTGCTGAAGGTTCTATTTTTTTGTAGCTGGCAAGCCCGGCATCAATATCACCGACTGCCAGCAAACCGTCGCCAAGCAATAGACGAGCTTCATCGTTATAACTGTCACCATCATAAAGGTCTAAATACTCGCGCAACTCAGAGTTTGCAGCACGGTAATCCGCCATCGCAAAGGTAGTGAAAGCCCGGCGGAAAACAGCATCAGGCCGATAACGTCCATCAGGAAATTCACTAAGATACTCCTTCAGATGACTCCTGGTCAGTCCATGGTCTCCGTCAAAAGAATACCCCATTCCCTGCCAATAAAAGGCATCCTCGAAGAGAGGATGCCCAGGCAACTCACGACGCATGTCCTCGAAAAGAGCTACCGCCTCTCCGTTCCGATCCAACTTCAGCAACACAATGCCCTGCATGAAAAGCGCCTGTCCGGAAACCCCTGATTGCGGAAAACGGCGGTAAAGAGTGCGGAATCCCTCCAGCGCCTGCTCATGCCTCCCCCAGTTGTGCAGGGATCTGTTTCGCAACATTAGAACCTCAGGAAGCTTCGTGGGAAAATCAACAAACCTCTCGATAAATGAATCAGCCGCAGCTACTGCCTTGGACCAGCGGGAGATTTCCATCCAGCACTGGATTAATGTCAGCGTCGCTCCTGCAGCCAATTCTCCAGGAAGCAGTTCGAGCATCATCTTCTCAAGGATCAGACCCGCTTCCCGGTATCTTCCCAATTGTCGGAACGCATCCGCCAAACGAAGCCGCAAGGCAGCATCAAAGTCCTCTACCTGCCTGAAACTTGCCAATTCAGCAGCAACTCTCCGTCGCATCCCGTCATACTGGAAAATGAATTCCTCATGTCCCCTTGCCCTTAAAATCTCCAGTTTGCCCTCAAGGTCCTTAAGCCGTTCCTGCTGATTCTCGATTAGCCGCTCCCGCGACCAGACGCGCTGCAGGCACATTATCGCATTATAATACTTTCCTGCAGCGAGAAACCGCGAACCAAGCTCAAGCGTCAGGCTCTGGAAAGAAATAATCTGCGTCACCGCGGCAACATCCCGGAACTGCTCAAGCACGAACTCCAGCGCCAACTCAAGCTTGTTACTTTCCAGCAGCGAATAAAGCAATAACACCGTTGCACGTGCCGCAACCTCCTTCGATTCACGCCGTAATCGCGGCATCTGCCAACTAAAAAAATCAGCGGCATCTGCATGTTCGCTCATTAGCGTACTGCAAACCCCGAAGAGAAGCAGTGCCTCATGACAGCGCGTCCGCTGATCCGTGCGGAGTTTGCGGGCACGATAGAATTCACCAAAGGCAATCTGTGCAGATTGATATTCCCCGTTCTGCATCAGGCACAGGCCTCGCCAGAACGCCAGCTCATCTCTGATTCCCGGCAAAGCCTCCTTGCTAGCGAGAACTTCATCGACAATAGGCAATGCCGCCTTGAAATTCTTCAGCCGCAGCTTGGATATCGCCCTTTGCGGCTTTATACGAACAATGAACTGAGCTGCCTGGGGTTCATCGTGGTAGGTGGTCGCAAACTCCGAAAACAACATGTCCGCCCTGCCGTAATCCTGCGCATCAAAGGCTCCTTGTGCCTCCGTAAGCAATTCGCTCATGGTTCTTTCCCCGGCAACAGGCCCCCCGACAACATCCTGTGCCCTTGATTGCGTAGTGGATATCAGCAATATCAGGGCAAATAAAGGCCGGGAAAATCGATCTTGCATGGAAACACACACTTGCGAAAGATAAGCTTCGATCCAGCAAGAGGTCGACAGGAAACCCGACTCCAGCTTGTTTTTAAACAATCACGCCATTTGGCAACGCATATTACTTGAATATATTGAGCTGTTTTTGCCTGACCTGAAGGCAATTATCTTCTAATGTCCACAACCATGAGAACCAGACCCATTAAACTGCTTAGCATTCTCGCGATTTTGACCTGCCTCAGCGGGTCCGCTTTCGGTCAATTGATACCACGCAAAACCAATACACCGGAATACCGCGAGTTTACCAGCGCCAATGGCAAGGTCATCAAGGCTCTGCTGATCGACAAGACCGACGACACGCTAACTCTCAAGTTGCCCAACGGTAAAAGCGCAACACTCTCCTATGACAAGCTTAGTGAAGCTGATCAGGAATACGTCAAGAAATGGGACAAGGAAAAGGAGTTATTCCTCGGTCAATGCAAGACACTGACCATTCGTGAACTCCTTGAAATTCGCGGATATGAAAGCTTCAAGTTCACAATCAAGGGCAATCACATCTTTGTCGACGGCGAACTCAACGGCAACAAGTCCCAATTCATGATCGACACGGGAGCCCACTCCACCATTCTCCATATTGAATCGGCAAAAGCCAAGGGGTGCAAAGTAGGTCCATTGGACCAAGTCATTAATGGTATCGGAGGCGACGCACCGGCTGCCAATACTGAAGTGCCAGAGATCAGGCTCGGTCAGGCCTTTATTAAGGATCAAGTCCTGCTTTCTGCAGACCTTTTCAAGGATATCCCTGGGGCTCGAAAGGACCACGATGCCATCCTCGGCGCAGAGTTCATGACTCGGATGCGTGCGGTCATCTCGTATAAAGAGGGCCGTATATTCTTCCGTCCTGACCTCCTCAACGAGGAAGGCGAGGCCAAAGCCGTGGAAGTCCCTGAATACCGTTTCTTCAAGACCAAGGATCGCAAGACCTACAAGGGCAAGGTCGCCAAGAAGAACGCCACTTCCGTGGAACTGAAGATTGAGGGTAATAACAAGCCACTGGTATTACCCGTAAGCAGGCTTACCGATGATGACGCCAAGTATGTCAGCGCATGGAGCCCGGAAAGGGAAATCTTCCTGAGGCAATGCGGAGGGCTTGCCGTGCAGGACATCCTTGAATTGCGCAAATACCAAAGTTTCGAGTACAAGCGGAGAGGCAATCACATCTTTGTCGACGGCGAACTCAACAAAAAGGAAACCCGTTTCATGATTGATACCGGAGCAGGCAGTTCTGTTCTCCATGTTGACTGGGCCAAGGAATGTGGCTGCCAGGTTGGCCCGATGGATCAAACTGTCTACGGGATCGGTGGCAAGGCCCCGGCCGCGATCACCCAGGTCCCAAGCTTGAAAATGGGGCGCGCGCTATTTGAAAACCGACGCTTGCTCTCCATTGATCTCTTCAAACAACTCGGAGGAAACCGTGAATATGGAGCAATCTTCGGCGCGGACTTCATGCGTGAAACCGATGCAGTAATCACCTACCGCGAGAAGAAAATCTTCCTGCAACCCGACGCCTAACGAATTGGCTCTCTTACTTATTCTGCCGGCTTCACTTCAAAATAGGAGCCGGCAACCACCTTCTCGGCCAGGAGAACATTGACGGCCACATCGCGTCCGGACTCCTTATGGGAAGGATCCCCCCCGCCAAAGTCCCAGAACCACCCCTTGTATTTGCCTGAAGAGGCTTCCAGCACAAGTCCCTTGCTGGTAAGGGTAAGTTTCCAGTGACAATTGGCCGACGCTTTACTTGCAAGACGCAGAGCCGGAGTGACCGTGAGGTTTGGTCCCTCAGGGCGCCTCTTTGCGCTGTCATCGCGCGCAATAACCCATCCCTTGTATTTTCCTGCAGCAGCGCGCACGAGGTAACCCTGTTGAGTCTCTACAAATTGCCAGGCTGAAGTGTCACGCGATTCACTGGCCAGGGAGATACCCTCAACCACTTCGACGCCATGCAGTTTACCCGCCTTGGCTTTCTCAGTGACATCAATGAACCATCCCTTAAAACGCGAAACCACCGGGCTGAGCGTTCGTGGTTTACTGGCACTTTTTTCCCCGGATCCCACGGAGGCATTACTCTCAATCTCACGCAATCCCTTGATAAACGCGGCGTGCCCCTTCACTTCCTGTGGACTTTCCGCAGAGGCAATGCCAATCAACCATGAACCCACAAAGACAGAGATAATCTGGATAGGGATGCTTTTCATGAAATTGGAAAAATGGGATTTTTGCCATGCGCAAGGGCTGATATTAACGGATGTGATCACGTAACACTCCTTCGCGAAAACACGCATCACCGGAATTCCCGGACCCACAGGCCCTGGGATTACTTGAAGGCCGTTGATTTCATGTAGGTAATCCAGTCGTCCTCAAACTCCTTAACTGTCTTAAAACCAAAAATCTTGGCCAGTTCCAGAGGTACGGGTATCGACCTGCTGGTATCAACGAGGTTCATTGCTTTGGAAAATTTGGCAAGGCGATCAGGATTACTCTGCATGTAACGCGCGAATCCATACATGGAAACCGTCAGCTCGGGAGTAAGCTGCATCGCGCTCTCTGTTCGGTAAAGCTTCTCGATGCTTGGAACAACCTTGCCCTTCTTGACCAGATCACGCAGGGTTCGCGCCCACTTCCTACCATCATCAAATCCGCCAGCCTTGACCAGTTCATCAGACTCATAAGTATTGGCATCAATCATCGAGGTCACCGTCTCATCGGTAAGCTGGATCTCCTTGTAATAACTATGCCCTGTCGTAATCGCGAAATACCCCTCCGATCCGGCTCCTCCGCCAGAGCCCCCCATCTGTACACCAAGCACGTCACCCGCGATGCAATGCGCCGGGAAGGGATTCCATACCCCACGCTTGAAACGACGCTTATCGGAAGCCTTGAAGGCACGCGCACGCATCATTACCCCGTATTCGTCAGCAAGATCATTGCCCAACCTTAAAGTTGATCCTGAAGATGCCGGCCAAGTTTTTGCGGTATTGGCAGCACTCTGTGCGTTTCCCGTCTGCGCAATCAGATCAACACAATACTGCCCGAGGATCTTGTAATCTTCATCCTCCCCACAAAGGAAAATCGCCATCTTCTCATCCCCCCACTTATCGGCAAAACCTGGATGCTGGAAGTTCATCCCATACCAGAGTCGCTCAGCAAGCTCCGCAGTATCCTTGCCACGCACGCTGCCACTGGACATTACAAGGAAATGCTCACTCTCAACCATATCGAATCGAAGGGAGTATCCGTCGGGAAAGATAAACTTGTCATCCTTTCCATCGCCATTGCCATCTCTACGGGTAATCGACTTGGAATCAAACTTCATCGTCTTCTCTGGAACAGTGAGCTTGGCCTTGGGGTCAACGGGCACGCCGCTTCCTCCACCATATTCCTTGATGAACTCCTGATCACCAATACTTAGAGTCTTGCGCGGCACCGTAACATCACGACCACTTTCAAGCCGCAATCGCACATTCTCGTTGTCGGCACTAAGCAACTGCGCCTTAATCTTTTGCCCCTTGAGATTGGTCCATGTCCGCATTTCTGCCGCATCCGCTGATCCCGGATCAAGAAAACCCAAGGCAATAACACAACACAGAACAGCTCTAATGGGGATAAAGTTTTTCATGACAGCAAGTTAAAGGCTACAAGGGGAATTTGTCCACGGGGAAACGCTGGACACCAACGGTTTAGTGCCCCCGGAGTTTTATAGTTTAGTTTTCATGCTGTTCTTATGACTAGTATTACTAAATCTCTTATTATTACTGTTTTACGATATAATAGCAGGGCTTGGCATTCTGACCATGCGGGCAAACAGCAGCATGTTGAGGAGACGCAAATCCCCCTCAATCTTGGGGACATCACGGGATTGACTCATGGCATGCCCTTCTCCCATAAGCGGCAATCCCTTTGGTAACCTGAGGCTCCCCTCAAATGGCTCCGGCATCAGGCTAACATTCCCTCTCAAGACGGTATCGAAATCAGACAAGTGTCCTCCAGATTGCCAGCGCCTCACCACTGCCCTTTCTGAACGGTTCTACGGCAAAGACTCACTTGCCGTTTGCGCCCGTCCCGTAAAGCTGGAAAGCAAGGGAATACCAACAAAAGCGACATGCCGGCAACTGTTGAATCCACTACTTAAGGAAAATAGAACCTTACCTGAAACCATTGCCTCTTTTCCTAAGCCACCACATTCGCAAATATTAACTGCCAATTTTATATTTTTCATAGGAATCATTTTGGCAGAACTGATTTCGAGCTTTACCTGGAGATTAAGAAACATTAAATAATTCATTGTATTTATCCATTCCTCAAATGCTTGCTCCAGAGAATGTTTTCAGCTCAGGCAAATGCCATTGCCCAGGGTGCCATTCAACACTGGAAAAAACCGCTAACACCTGCCCGCATTGCGGATTCAACGCGCATCTTTGTATTGCCCGTTTCCCCTTCGACCCCCCTCCTCTCAAGCAGATAATGGATCCGGATGAAGTCATTGACGCCCATCAAAAAAAACGTTTATCAAAAACGATTGCCCGCCTTGAAAAAGCCTTTCCGCAAATCACGGTGTCTTTCTGTTCTGTACTTCTTCCGGAAGGTGTCGATGGCCGGCAATTCGGATACTGGCTGCTAAACCGGTGCTCTCCAGCATCAGGATTGGATGCCAAGCGCCGTTTACACCACCTCTTACTGCTCGTTGATAGAAACAGTAAAACAGTCTCAGCGACTGTTGGCTACGGGCTGGATTGTTTCCTGGATGACATCACCCTTCATCAGGCACTTCAGTCATCAAGAGATCACTTCATCCATGAGGGCTATGTTGAGGGAAGCATCAAGTGGATCCACCTCATCAGAAAAAAACTGGCCGTGCTCCACGAAAAAGCCGTCACAGACTGGAAACGTCGCTTCAATAGACGCCTCCCTCCTTCCGTGACCGCAGAACCCGAAAACAACGAAGAAAAAAAGGCCGTAAATTTGAATCCTTACTCAACCCCTCTTTCTCAATTGCCTCACCTAAACCAGAGGAATGCACCACAGCTCGCTGCAAAAGGCCGCTAATGAAAGATCATCATTCCTCATTCATCATACTGATCGTCCTGCTCTTTGCATACTCTCCCGGGAAAGCAGAGTCGAAAGCAATTGTTCTCGACTTCGAGATAACGCCGCCCGCCGGCAAACTGTCAGTGGCTGATATCCCGAAAAAACCGAGGTCCTTTGTCGTTGATGAGCCTGCACAGTTCTCCTCCGGCCAGAAATCCAAACTGGAAAGCGCCATGGCTAAAATGAGCGCCGCGCCCACCTACATTGTTAACAAGAAAGGCAGGTTGCCGGTCTCCGCAAATCTATACGCGAACGAACTGCTGCGTCGGTGGTCTTCCAGCGGGACGAATTTTAGCGCCATGGTTTTAAGCGTTGATACCCCATTGCCGGAAATCTTCGTCGTTATTTCGGGGCGGAATCTGGATCCCGGAACAAGAAATGATCTTCTTACATTGGGCAACGCGGCGATCAAGCTAATCGACGGTCAATCAGGTCAGTTCAAAGACATCCAGAAAATTGCGACAGCAATCGCTCCTGCGCTCAATACATTTGCTCAACTCTATCAAAAACCCGGTATCCCTCCGAGCTTCGATACGAATGAAATCAATCAATTAACGGACTTACCAGCAAATGCGCCCCTTACAGGCAGACAGCCTTTCCCTCGGGACCGTAGTTCAAAGGCATCTAGCCAATGGGATTTACTCTCATCAACGCTGGACTGGCGACTAATCCACATTCTCTTTATCATCACCTGTGCTACCGTCTTCCTTGCAGGCATCGCTCTCCTCTTCCGCCGCATCCGCCGCCATCGTCCACTTTATTTTCCGGTTCATAAGCCCCGCCATCGTTTTAGCGCCCCTTATTCTGGAGGCAGTAATGCACAGATCAAATATGTCAGCGAATAAGGAATTTTCTCCCCAGTCACCAATAAGCACCGAAGCAAAGATTCTTGAGCAAATCGACCGGAAAACCTATAAGGCAATCCTCCGTAACGGAAAACTCATCCACATACACACACCCAATCATCCACCATCCGACCACTCCTACCAGGAAGGCGATCTGGTCATTGTCGAATTAAAGCCCTACGATTTCTCCCGCGGACGCATCAACATGCAGGCAATACCCAACCCTCACTAGACCTCCCAGCACTAATAAGCCAGATACCACTCTACAACCATGAACTCACCAGAAAACATTCCAGCCACTGACACCCCATTCTCCAGCCCCTTTGAAGAACAACAGCCCAATCCTTCCCAGACGATGGAGGCTGCAGAGCGCCTAAAGCAAGCGGCCGGGAATAATGTCAAACGGCTGCAGAGAGCAGCAGAAGCCGGATTTAAATCATTCCACTCCGCCGCCGACGATGGTGATTCCGGTCTTGATGCTGAAAACGATGGCGAGAACGCAACATGGGAAGAACTCCAGACAAAGTTCAAAGAATTCCACCGGGAAAGCGAGGAATGGGCACGGAAAAATCCCACTGCGGCATTACTCACAGCTGCAGGAGCAGGCTTCATCTTGGGGCTTCTCCTCAAATCCTAGGACGCACCATCCATGTTTCCGCTCTCGGAATATCTGGAGAACAACATCAAGGAGAACGCCATAAACTAGCAGGTAGTAGAGTGAAATCCATAATCCAAGCAGCCTTTCATATCGTCAGTGACCGAGTTCGCCTGTTGAGCATTGAAGCACGAGGCGCCGGGTCCATGCTGCGTAAGATTGGCAGATTGAGTTTGGCGGGTATCATCTTGTTCACGTGTGGCTATACATTGCTGATCTGGCTGGGGGTCCGACTTGCATCCGAAAAGTGGCTCGATGGCAACATTGACGCCGCACTTGGAATAATCGCCGGAATTCACATTTTCGCAGGAGGACTGTGCCTGCTGGCAGCCCGTGTCCGTAGCCACCGTGCAAAATTCTTTCGCAATTCTCTGGCTGAAATTAACCGTGACCGAAAATGGCTGCAAAGCATCAAGGACAAACTGAAGAGCAAGCCTTAATGGCTAATATTGAACGCAATCGCCAATTCATCTTGGAACACTCCCCGCAGATTCCTGCCCCGGGGACAATCTTCAATACATTGCGCAACGCTCTTGCTAATAGTCCACTCAAGCTGACCAGCATGGCTGCCCTGACAGGAATCATTGCTGCTGTATTTCTACGTAATTCAACGAAAAAAAGCCCCCCCTCCATAGTAAAAAGAAAAATCATCTCTTACCTGATAAGCTTGTTCACCCATAAAACCGGGAATTCTCCTCGCCGCTCTGAAAAAGAGCAATCCGATACCTCTGCCCCTCTTGAAAGGCGCATTGTTGAAACAATCCGGCAGCTCTTTAAGTAACTGGACGAATACCGGTTCTAGTGCAAGTATATGCGCCCCACCTATGGCGGAAGCTACCCTCACTGATACTCAGGAAGTCGAAACGCTAGGGCATGTCGACGAATACCTGAAGTTTGGCCAGCAATACGATTGCTCGGACATCCACCTTGCTACCACGGCTCAACCTTCATGGCGTCGCTACGGCACACTGCAGTCCATCTGGGAAAATGCCAAGGTTCTCACTGCTGAAGACACGGAAAACCTGGCCATGGGCTTCCTAGGCGAAAAACAAAAACGAAGACTCGATGAAAAGGGGGATGTCGATTTCGCTTACCAGAATGACCTAGGAAGATTCCGGGCATCTGTCGTCAAACAGAGACTGGGGTATGACCTTTGCTTTCGTATCATCAACACACAAGTCCGCACACTTGATGATCTTGGTCTCCCAGAGACAATTAAGCCTCTCACCCAATACCAGAACGGCATCGTGCTCGTTACCGGGTCAGTAGGAAGCGGAAAGTCCACGACACTTGCGGCGCTGGTCGATTATATCAACCAGGAGCGCACCGATCATATCATTACCCTGGAAGACCCTATTGAATACATCTTCCAATCAAAGAACTGCCACGTCAACCAACGTGAGGTGCTCACCCACACTGAATCCTTTGGAGCAGCGCTGCGCGGTTCACTGAGGGAAGATCCTGACGTTATCATGGTGGGGGAAATGCGAGACCTTGAGACCATCTCACTTGCAATCACTGCTGCTGAAACTGGGCACCTAGTACTTGCCACCCTGCACACAGGAAACGCAGCACGAACCCTGGACCGTGTCCTCGATGTCTTCCCTAATGACCAGCGTGAACAAATACGGATCATGGTCAGCGAATCATTACGGGGTGTGATCTCACAACAACTAATCCCTCGCGTGGATGGCAATGGGAGAGCCCTTGCACTCGAACTTTTGATGAACACTCCAGCAGTCGCTAACTGCATCAGGGAAGGCAAGACCTACATGTTGCCGGGAATCATGCAAACAGGAAAGGCCGTGGGAATGATCACTATGGATGATTCCCTCAAAAACCTCTACAACCACGGAGTCATTAGCCAGGATGAAGCCTTGGCACGTTGCTTTGACAAGGGCAACATGATGAAGCACTTCGAGATGTAATCCCCAACAGACCCGATGGATCACCAAATTGACCGCTACTTCAAGCACCTCGTTGAGAACGGGGGGTCGGATCTGCACCTCAGTCAGGGCCAACCTCCAAAGCTCAGGATACATGGTTCAATAAGTCCCATTGAAAACGAACCCGTGCTGAGCGGCGACGCGCTAGGTTCCATGATGCGCGAAATCACCACAGAAAAAGCCTGGGAAAGATATGAATCCTGCGGCGATCTGGACTTTGCCTATGAAATGGACGAGGAATCGCGCTTCCGGTGCAATTATCTCAAGCAAAGCCATGGCTATGCTTGCGTATTCCGGCTTATCCCGACAAAAATATCCTCACTGGAACAATTGGGAATCCCGGAAGTCGTCAAACAATTTGGCCATATCCGAAGCGGACTGGTGCTTGTCACGGGACCCACTGGTTCCGGAAAATCAACCACGCTCGCTGCACTGATTGACTACATTAACATTAACTTCTCAAGGCACATAGTTACTGTTGAGGAACCAATCGAATTTGTACACGGCAACAAACAATCCATCATTACACAGCGTGAAGTCCCTATACAGACACCCACCTTCGCTGACGGACTGCGTGCTGCTCTCAGGGAAGATGCTGATATTGTCCTGGTTGGAGAAATGCGCGACCTCGAGACAATCTCATTGGCGCTGACTGCCGCAGAAACAGGGCTCCTTGTCTTTGGAACCCTGCACACCAACAATGCGCGAAAAACTGTCGACCGTTTAATCGACGTGTTTCCCGCCGATCAACAGAGCCAAATCCGGACCATGCTTGCAGCATCCCTCCGCGGGGTGGTTGCACAACTCCTTTGCAAACGGGCCGACAAGCCGGGCCGGGTAGCTGTGAACGAAATCATGGTTTCAAACTCAGCGGTGGCGGCCATTATCCGTGAAGGGGCAACCCAAAAGTTATACGATGTAATTATCGGGGGTAAGGGTGAAGGAATGCAATTCATGGATGAGGCCATCTGGGGCAACCTCAAGGACGGCGTCATCAATCCCTTCGAGGCATACATGAAAGCAATCGACAAAAAACGTTTTAAGGCCTACTTGCCGGAAGACCTGCAGGAACTGGGGCATTCAGGGGGCGGCGAAATAGAGAATGCCGCAGCAAACGCCTAACACGGCAAACACCAGGCCTTTGCCGGAGCAATGCGGGATCCCGATTCAGAACTGGATCAGTTAAAAGAACAGCATCTGCTCCGAACACTGGATCAAGGAAGCGCGCGACATAGCAGACAATCCATATCGCCCCAGGACAGTTCGCTGGATTTCTCCTCCAATGATTATCTGGGACTGGCAGGGAAATCGGAAATAAAATCAGCTGCCGTTCGAGCAATAGAAAAGTTCGGGGTTGGCTCCAAGGCTTCCAGGCTCCTTCGCGGAGGATCTCCACTTCATAAGGAGGTTGAAACTCACACTGCCAATTTCCTAGGCACTGAGGCGGCATTATTCTTCGCTAACGGCTATACTGCGGCTGTCGGAACTCTGACCGCCCTCCTGAAAAAAGGTGACACCGTTATCCTGGATAAACGTTGCCACGCTTGCCTCATTGACGGTGCGAGGCTCAGCGGTGCCACCATTAGGATATTCCCACACAATAACCTGGCCAAACTTGAAAAACTCCTGCTTTCCAGCCGCGAAAAAGCTACTAATGATTCCCGCCTGCTCATTATCACAGAAGCCGTCTTTAGTATGGATGGAGACACCTCTCCACTACTGGACATCATCAAACTTAAAACCCGTTCAGGCGCACTGCTTTTAGTAGACGAAGCCCATTCACTTGGCGTATTGGGCCCGGGAGGCAGAGGACTCTCCCACCATATAGGAGAATCCCAATCCGTAGACTTCCGCATTGCCACCTTCGGTAAAGCGGTCGGATCTGCTGGCGGGGTGGTAGCGGCATCATCAAAATGGATAGAACTCATTTTAAATAAAGCGAGAAGCTTTATCTACTCAACAGCGCCCCCTCATGCCCAGGCCGCTGCGGCATTGGCCGGCCTTGAAATCATAGAGAGCAGCGAAGGTGATCAACTCAGGAACCTGCTAGTGGAAAATACCCGCCTGCTATGCCAGAGACTCGCAATCCATAAGCCCGCTGCCGCAATCCTCCCCCTCATATTTGGTGAGGAAACAAGCGCCCTTGAGGCTTCTGACTATCTACAGAAGAACGGGATCATTGTTCCAGCGATACGTTACCCAACAGTGGCACGAGGAATGGCACGATTAAGGATCAGTCTTTCTGCCGCGCACAGCAGAGATAATATCATTAATCTAGCTGATCAGCTTGAACGTCTCCTCGATACCGGGAAATTTACTCTTGCCCCCTCCCCTTGACCAGCGCACAAGGCGCCTGAACCATTGAGCGATGTAACAAAGCGAAATTACCGGGAATTTCATGGCCAATCCAGGGTCAAACCGCAGATTGCCGTAAGCAACAAGGCAATTCAGCAAGTCTCTGGCTGTGGATTCCTTAGCAAACATTTTAGAAGCATGCCCGTAACCCGCTATCCCCATGCGACGACACAATTCATTGTCTGCTAATAAGGATGCTAATGCATGAGCAAAAGCATCCGGGTCACGCTCCTCGGTGAGCAACCCGGTATTACCCTCAACCACCATCTCTGGCACCCCCGCCAAACGGGTCGAGACACAAGGCAACCCGCTTGCCATGGCCTCCATGATGACCGTCGGCAAATTATCCTTGCCACCCGCCTTCTCCGTGACGCAAGGCAAAGCAAAAATCGTGGCCTCTTCCAGGATTTCTACGATCTCGGACTGGTTCCTAGATCCTGCAAGTTGCAGCCGATCACTGCAGCCCAACCGTTCAATGAGTTGCTCCAATTCCTCCCTCATTGGACCATCACCGACAATCAATACCCTGAATGGTTGCCCGTGAATTTCCTTCAGCCGGGCCACTGACTTCACCAGATCATCAAAACCCTTTTTCTCTATCAATCTTCCAACACTAACCACCAATGGCACATCAGTGCCCTCCCGCCCTTTCCTCTCCCGGGAAAAAGACAGCATATCTATTCCATTGTAAACACGCCTGATTTTGCGACGTTGACGGGGGAATCTCTCACCAAGCCAGGCTGCGGTATAATCACTAACCGTAACGACAGCCGCAGCCTCCTGCATAAGGTCCTCCAGTTTCACGGGAAAAGCCGTTGGTTCAAAAATATCATTGGCGTGGCCTGTAAAGGAGAAACTCAATCCATATAAGTTTTTCAACCAATAGCCACAACGTGCTCCAATTCCGGCAAAATGAGAATGCGCATGTCGAACTCCACACTCGCGCATCTTCATCCCGATATAAATCGCTTCGTAAATACGGTTCTTATCCCCTCTTTCGCCCCAATGCCTCAATGTCAATACCGCCTTTTTTGGAAGGTCTCCCTGTTTTTTCCATTCATTAACAATCGCCACCAATTCATTGCGAGGGGGCAAAACATGAACCATCTCCCTCAGTTCCGGTGAGAAATGTTCCTTTAACGACTCATCGCTCGTGTCTCTTATTGAAAACACCAAGGGCCTCAGTCCCATACGCCTCAGTTCATTCACCTCACGGACACAAAAGGTCTGAGTAAACGTGGGAAAGCGTTCAAAGACGTATGCGAAATGGTAGCACGGTAAGCCCGGCATCAACGGGGAATTAGGTTAGGATAGCGTCACAGTCAACTATCAACCACAACATGAAGCTATCGCTTAAGACGAAAAGGCGTACCACAATACATGCAATTAAACCGCCCAAAAAGAGCGGCATCAACAAACAAGCTGCTTATGTAGCCAAAAGGACGCCGCCGGATGGCTTCACGGTGCTTGTGACACTGGCTGCTATGTATAACCTTGCCGTGGCATAGAGGACACGAAACCGAACGGGAATGCCCCCACCTTAGCAACTGTATTCCGGCAAACGCACAAGCCATTCCAATGAATATTACGCCATACGTCTTGCCAACAAGAAAAGTTAACATCAGGGCTACGATTCCCGTCAGCACCACTAAGCACTGAAACGCCCACAGTATCATGCCGATCCATATTGATGATGACTTGGGAAAGTGTCGGGCAGAAGCTTGTAATGGCATAGCTAAAATCTATGGATAAGCAGTGACTATTTGATAATTCCCATTTATTTATTTCGCAAACCCAAAATACCTGAAAAGCCAAAATAATTGGAAGACTTAAGCAACCTATGGTTGCCCGTAATCCTCTAGCAGTGTTTGGTTATCACCATGCGAATTCTTATCACAGGAGCCACTGGGAAGGTTGGAGGAGTTTTTTTAAAAAAAATCCTCAGTGACCAGAACCATCAGGACACCCGCATCGTGGCACTGTGCCACAATCGCAAAGTAGCCGCTCACGAGCGCGTAGAGGTCATTCAAGGCTCAATTGCAGATCGCGATACCGTTAAAAAAGCAACTCGGGACATCACTCACGTATTACACCTCGCAACCTGCAAGGAAACTCCTGAGGACGTCATGGATGTAACTGTTAAGGGCCTTTTCTGGTTACTTGAGGAATGCCAACAGAACCCTGCATTTGAACAGTTTATCCTTATTGGAGGAGACGCCTCCATGGGGCATTTCTTCTACCCACACCACATTCCGGTCACAGAAAATCAACCGCACAGCGCTTATCCTGGATGTTATGCGCTTTCCAAGGTGATCGAGGAAGTAATGCTAGAACAATACCAGATTCAGTATGGCTTTCCAGGATGCTGCCTGCGCGCGCCGTGGATTATGGAAAAAGACGATTTCAAGTTTAGCCTAACCTTCGGTAAGGATGTCTTTGGCGGTCCCTACTGGCGTGAACTTGTCGGCGAAGAAAAAGCTGAGGCATACCTTGAACAGAATACCATACCTATAATGACCGATAGCGAAGGGGTTCCTGTTAAACGAAACTTTGTGCATGTCGATGACCTTGTGAACGCAATCCTTGCCGCCATCTCCCAACCTCAAAAAGCCATTGGCGAGACTTTTAACATTTGCATGGATGAGCCTGTAGATTATGGACATGTCGCTGAATACCTGAAGCAAACCAGGAATATTGGAAGCGTGGCGGTTGAAACTCCTTACCACTCCACCTGGCTGGATAATTCCAAGGCGAAATTCATGCTCAACTGGAATCCTAAAGTTGATCTAAGGCAACTCATCGACCTTGCATGGGATTTTAATAGACCCGCCAATCAATCAAGGAAAATATGGTATCCAGGATAGTCATGACCAACAAATTCTCGCTGATCAACCTTTCCATCCTGCTCTGCCTTGTTGTTCCTGCCAAAGCAGGCGACTGGCCACAATTCCTTGGTGTATATCGCAATGGAAGTACTCATGATGAAAGCCTTCGCCCTGAGTTTACCGGAAATGAGCCGGAGATCGTCTGGAAACACAAACTCGGCAGCGGTTTTTCCGGTCCCGTCGTGAGCGAAGGTAACGTCTTTATTTTTCACCGTCAGGACAACCGGGCGGTGCTTGAAGCGCTCTCCACAAAAAACGGCGAGGTGAAATGGACCTTCAGCTACATCTCAACCTATCGCGATGACTTCGGGTTCGACAACGGCCCACGCTCAGTCCCCTTGGTCCATGAAAAGAAAATATATCTGTTGGGTGCTGAAGGAATCGCTCACTGTATTGACTCCTTCACAGGGGAATGCATCTGGTCAGTCGACTTACAGGAAAAACTGGGTTCGACAAAGGGATTCTTCGGCCGTGCATCCTCACCAATTATTATCGAGAATACTCTAATCCTGCAAATTGGGGGGAAGGGTGCCGGCATTGTTGGCTTAGAACCCAAAACCGGCAATCTAAAGTGGAAGGCAACGGATCATGAAGCCGGTTACGCATCTCCTGTCGCAGCAGACATATCCGGGCAGAAAATTGCGGTGTGCTTCACCCGCAACGGTCTGGTGTGCCTAGACCCCGCCACCGGGAACGTTATCATTGACCAACCCCATCGTTCATCAATGCATGCCTCCGTAAATGCGGCCAGCCCGATCATCACCTCTCCCGGTAAGGTTTTTATCTCCGCATGCTATGGAGTCGGTGCCACGCTATGGAAGATTTCTCCACAGAAAAAAACACTTAACACTCTATGGAAAACCAACCAGAAATTGGATTGCCACTATGCCACCCCGATAAATTTTGAGGGTCACTTGATTGGATTCCACGGCCGCCAGGAAACGGGCACTGAATTGCGTTGCATTGATTTACTAACCGGCGAGGTGAAATGGCAATCAGGCCGAATGGCAGCAGGAAGCATCACTCTTGCTGGGAAAACTCTCGTCATCCTTACAGAACGCGGGGAGCTCATCCTCGCAGAAGCCAATAAAGGGGCTTTTAAGCCGGCTGCACGAGGCCAGATACTGGGAACCGATACCCGGGCGATGCCAGCCCTGAGCAATGGTCAACTTTTTGCCCGTGATAAACGCCAATTGGTATGCGTTAAACTTAATCCTTAACAACTTCACAAAAACCACCTACAACACCATCATGATCCGTCAATTTATTGCATTCGTTTCCCTGATAACCGCCTCCCCCATCATCGCTCACGATGCTGATCATGAAAATGCCGCCGGGGAAATGGCAAAAGCCGCAAATCTATTTCTGGCTTCCCTCAATGATAAACAGCGTTCCATGGCAACGTTCAAGCTGACAGACCAACACCGCGAGGAGTGGTACTTCATCCCGGACAAGTTCATCAAACCGGCCGGTAAAAGAAAAGGGCTTGTCATTAAGGACATGCAGCAGAACCAACGCCTCCTGGCGCACGCCTTGCTTGCTACTGCCATGAGTAACAAGGGATACGGACAAGCCACCACCACCATGACCCTTGAATCTATTCTTCATGAACTGGAAAACAAAAACCCGATCAGGGACCCGGAGCTATACTACGTATCGGTCTTTGGTACACCTGGACCGGAAAAAACATGGGCATGGAGGTTCGAAGGGCATCATCTTTCCATCAATGTTGCCGTGGCCAAGGGAGAGGCGTTTTCCGTGACTCCTTCATTTTTCGGGACAAATCCAGCACGATCCACGAGCGGCCCATTCAAGGGGCTTGAAGTGCTTGAGCATGAACAGGAACTTGCTCTTGCTCTCGTGAAATCCTTGAATGCCGAACAGCTCAAACTCGCCACGCTTGCCGCAAAAGCTCCGGCTGACATCATCACCAAGCAACAACCTCGTGCAAACAGGAAAACCTTCCTTCCTGTTAAGGGTATCCCTTACCAGACACTCAACACCAAGCAACAAGGCATGTTACTGAGTCTCCTCTCGCATTATGCATCAAAATACCGACCGGAGATTGTTGATGAGATTAACAGTCGCAAGCCTATCGACGGGAACAAGAAACTGCACTTTGCATGGGCTGGAGGGCACGAGCGAAATACAGGGCATTACTACCGCATCCAAAGCAAGGATTTCCTATTCGAATACGATAATACACAAAACGGGGCCAATCATGTGCACGCCGTCTGGCGGGACTTTGACGGTGACTTCGGTCGCGACCTGCTCAAGGAGCACCACAAGGGCGAGCACTAAAGAGCATCCTTAAACCCGGGCAAAGTATCGCCCAGAATCTCCAGGATCGCAGATCGTTCCCCAGGAACGAAATAGTCATAATCCTTCAACGGGGTTTGTGATGCAAGAATCTCGTGCAATCGACGAAAAATTGACTGCTTGAGAGCCTTGGGAAGCCCGCTGAATGATCTGGAGTGGATCATGTAGCTACAACGATACCGGAACATCCTATCCTTCAGATCAAAGTCCCTGAGGGCGCGCCCCTTGCTATCGGCAACACGACGGGAAAGGAATGATTTAACAAATACACCATTCCCGCGCGTGGATTCCCCCCCAATGGTAGCCTCGTCCGCAAACAAGAGATGATTGACAACCTGCCTGGCAGCGAGATTAAGCGCCTTGATAACACTCTCCTGAGAATCGATGCCACCCCGCTTACCCGCTTGGGTAGCATCATGGATCGCCTGTCTCGCTATATAGGCTGCTTCCATCAATTTAAAATGCATACTGACCTGGTGATCCAATACAAGCAGGGCTGCTACATCACTGGTGGGGACAGGATATTTCGAAACGTCAAATACATCGCCTAATCCCGCCTGATGCACTGCATCATTGCGGATTAACTTCAACTCACCCTCATTCCGGGAAGCAATGGCATTACCCATGTGCTGTAATGCATCATGTCCCCCGGTCACGTACCACCCGCCCCAACGATCGCCCAACGGGACATGATGACCAACCCTGTCAAAGGAATCCACCGCCCTCAGACTTCTTCCCCTCGCATCCGGATAAACTGATCTAGCCAGTAACCCGGGAAGGAAATTGGTAGCGCTCCCGGCGTGGCACTGGATGCAAACCCTGTCCCGCACAAAGAGTTTCCCGCGCCGATCATCCAATTGACGTTGAAAAAAGAAAACGGATCCCCTTTTCGGGTCAGAACTGGCTATTTCAATCCTGCCTTCGGGCATCCATCCCAAGTAGGTGTCTTCGTTGAAGAAGATTGCACGCGGATTAGCAGGAGTCACATTACCCCGTTGCAGACTGGTGCGCGAAAACACCAACACCTGAGACTCGACAGGTATACTAAGCTCCTTGAGTAATCGGCGGACCAGCGGCAACCCCGGCTCTTCACTGATCACCTTTTCCCCCTTGTCAACCTCAGCCAGCAACCGAGTCATGGGGTCGTTCATCTTAGCCGTCCAGTAATCATGTGGGGGTTGATCAAAATCATTGAAGAACTGAGCCCTCGCGAAGGCGGTGGACAAAGCCAAGATAAGCAGGACAAAGCGCAAATAATCCACAGGAATTTTAATGTTAAATACGATTGCGGCCGCGCTTTTCACGAATGTCCTGTATCTGATCAAGGACAAGGTTTATGCGAAGCACATTCGGGAAGGTGATCACCTCTCGATCAGCAACTTTCGGAGTTAAAATCAGGTCACCAGAACCAAATCCAAGTGCCATATGCTGCATGAAATTGTCACGCTTCTTCTCCATCACAACCCCTATGGAATCGTAGTTCTTTTCCCCCTCACCTATCTCGTTTACCATGGTGATCTGGGTCGGCAGGAAGTGAAAGAAACGGCGTATATCGAAAACAAACACCACCATGAGCCAGGGAAGAAAAAGCGCCACCCCCATAACCCGATAAAACCCTTGGTCTACATGGAGGCTAAGCCCGCCAAGATATTCAAATACATGAACCCACCAGTTTAAGACACTCAAGGCCAATCCAATGGCCAGCAACGTAACTGCAAAGACCACGGCCCACACGCCTCGAATGTTCACGCTTGTAAAAAACACAACCACCGCCAACACCAATAAATGCAACAGAGCCATCTGAGGCGGAGCAAACATGGCAGTGGCATTGTCAATATCTACCTGCGTGGAGATTCCAGGAAACTCGATGAGATCACTAATCAGAAATGCCCCAACCCAAATAGGCCAATAGTACAGAATCTGGCTGTGACTGTAAAAAATAACACCATCAGATGATGAACGACGGCGCACGGAAACATACCACAATGAGCCAAAAATCGTCAACCCGGCGGCAAACGGAGTGATCAAAAAATGGCCAACGAATGCCGATCCTACCGATACAGCAAGAAACGCGGCGGCAAAAATTCCCAGTAAAAGTGAATTACTTATGCCTCCTTTTTTCCCCTTGGGGGATTGCTCAGTGCTTGCTCCCGGAGCCTCAGGCTGCTTATCCACAGAATCAGGAATCATGTCATCCTCAATCGCACGAGGGGGATCAGGAACTGGAGATCCCGGGGAAATTGCGTCTTCTTCACTCATAAGGATTATTCAATTAAACTATGGCCAACTGTAGTCACTTACACGACTCCAGGTAACAAAATTCCTGCAAAGCTGCCGCCGATCACGAATTTTAATTGAACTAGAATACGGCAGGTAACGTTCTATCTGCAAATTATATGCCATTTAGACAACTTTTCCGTTAAAAGTATCTTTCACTGCCCCAAGCCCTACCTAAGCCTAAATCAGCCACTTTGTGAAAAATTTCACAAAGAACTTGCCGCACCCTGCGCCAGACCTAGGTTTGATTTAATCAGGCAAAAGCCCATGGCAACCGAAACTGCTCCCGCTGCTTACGACTCAAAAATTGAGGGTAATATCATATTCACCCGACTCGATGCGGCAATCAACTGGATGCGCGGCAATTCCCTGTGGCCAATGCCAATGGGATTGGCTTGTTGCGCCATTGAATTGATGGCCACTGGTGCATCCCGCTTTGACATTTCTCGCTTCGGAGCCGAGGTCATGCGCTTCTCGCCACGGCAAAGTGACGTAATGATCGTGGCGGGAACTGTCACCTACAAAATGGCTCTGGCTGTCAAGCGTATCTATGATCAGATGCCTGAACCCAAATGGGTGATCGCTATGGGCGCATGTGCATCTTCTGGCGGGATGTACCGAAGCTATGCCGTATTACAAGGCATTGACAACCTGTTGCCTGTAGATGTCTACATCAGTGGATGCCCCCCGCGGCCAGAGGCACTGCTTGAAGGCCTCATGCGCCTGCAGGCGAAAATCGCGAAAGAGGATTCCCTGCTCGCGCAAAAACGCGAACTCCTAGATGACATAGGATAAATTTCCCTCTGCGAGAAAAACACTATGGATGCTACGGAAGCCGCAAGTAAACTCGAACAGGAGCTCGAAGAGGATTTTCATGGTAGCACAGTGTTTCGGGGAGAAGTATCAGTGGTAATCCCGGATTCACGAATCAAGGACGCCCTTAAATTCTGCAGAGAAGCCCTCTCATTTGATTATCTCGTCGATCTCTCGGGAATCGACAACATGGATGAAGAGCCACGCTACGGAGTTATCTACGAGCTATATTCCTACCAATACGGATGCCACCTGAGAATTAAAACAGGTGTCGATGAAGCGGAACGAGAATTACCATCGGTTGTTGATCTCTGGCCCACAGCCAACTGGCATGAGCGTGAAGCCTACGATATGTTCGGCATCACCTTTAAAGGACATCCCGACCTGCGACGAATCCTTATGTGGGAAGGTTATCCCTTCTTCCCGTTGCGCAAAGATTTCCCGCTAGCCGGAAAGCAAAGTGATATGCCGGATGTGGCATTCTCCGAGAGCGCGCCGCTTGAAGGCGGCCCTTTTGTCACCTCACCAACCTCTGCCGGCACTGACAAGCGCGAACCCCGCTCAAGGGAAACACATTCCTGATGGGACTGAGTTTACAGGGACTCAATTCAAGTTCCTGAGCACAGAAAGCAGTAAGTTGACCATGTTCCCGGCAGCTTGCCGCCCAACTTTGATAACTTCGCCGTGATCAAGGTTACTCTGGGCAAGCCCTGCTGCATAATTAGTAAGGCAGGAAAATCCGGCAACCTCCAATCCCAATGCCCGTGCCTGGATTGCCTCAAGGACAGTCGACATCCCGACAGCATCAGCACCAAGCCCCTTCAACATTCTGACCTCAGCAGGAGTCTCATATTGTGGCCCAAGCATTCCGGCATAAACCCCCTCATGCAAAGCTATCCCCTCTAATTTGGCAGCCCGCGAAAACCTTCCGCGGAACTCAGCCGAATAAACCGAGCTCATATCCAGGAAATTCCCCTCCCCAAGCAACGGAGAGGTTCCCGTCAAGTTCAGCTGATCACTGATCTGCATCCAGTCACCTACCGCAAATTCCTCATTCACCACACCGGCTGCGTTCGTCAGCAAAAGCAGGTCAATTCCCATTGCCGCAATCAATCTTACAACGGCCGTTACCTCCACTGGGCTATATCCTTCATAGAGGTGCACCCGTCCCTGTGCGGCGACCAAATGAACTCCTTCGACACTTCCGTAAACCAGTTTGCCAGCATGACCCGAAACGGCAGCGGCAGGTATCGCATCGACCGCCGAATACTCAATCTCATCCATAACATCCATCGCTGACACAAACCCTCCCAGCCCTGAACCAAGCACAACTCCGACCTTGGGTTTCCAACTGCTAATGGCGGAAGGCAGATCAACGGGACTATTATGTTTCATCATGCTACCTATTATGCTGATTGCCTGCGGGCAGAAATCAACCCGATTCGCACTCCCGGTTCTCTACAACTGATGAAATCTCATTATAGAGTTCCTGCAGGTGTCTCACCCCGGCACCTGCGTCAATACCCATCCTGAGGGGTCTCCCCCAGATAGACTCCACTTCCACCTTATTGCCCTTCTCGTAGTCAAGTAAACTCGAGGGCTTGTATGCCCCCATTCCCCTTGTTACCCCCAGCTGTTCATCCACCATGGAAAAAGGCAATTGATAACCACAGCATCTTGCTATTTCAATCACCTCTCTCATCAGAGAGCAAGCTCGCTCACGTTGGTAACTGTCTGCAAGGATAGCCCCGGTATCCGTTTTTCCTGAAGCAATTGCCAACCCATTAAAGGGTATGTTCCATACAAGTTTGCGCCACCGTTCAGTCATCAGGCAATCCACCACCCTGCAGGAAATACCAGCACGCTTAAACCACAATCCGATATCATGCGTTCTGGGAACTGGATGTCCTGAAAATTCACCCATCGTAACCCTACCCTCGGCAATATGCCTGATGACCCCCGGGGAAACCCGATTCAAACAAACAAAACACAGTCCACCCATTACCCTCGTAGGACCAAAAAGTCCGGCAAGAAATTGCTCATTCCCCAACCCGTTCTGCAAAGTCAATAAGGCCGTATGCTCCTGAAGCAACGGCGGAATCAAGTATTTGAGGGCTTCGTTATCCGTTGCCTTCAGCGCGATGACCACCAGGTCACAGGGCCCGATGTCTGCAGTGTCAGCGTATACGCTGATTTTAGGGAGCTTCAGATCCCCTGTTGCTGTGCTCTCGATCCTTAACCCATCCTTACCCACATGATCAAGGTCACTGCGCATCAAAAAATGCACATCGAGTCCTGAATGCAGAAGCTTTGCCCCATAAAAACATCCAACAGCGCCACTGCCCACGATGGCAATGCGTGGATGGGTTATTGCCCTGGACATACTTGAAGTGATATTCTCTATAAGGTTAACAAGATCGCCTCAAGGCAGCACCTTGACCTGCACCATTGAGGAGGAGCTTAGATATTTCTCAGCCGCTGCAACGACTTCTCCACGTTTCAAACCACTGACTTCGGCCATAAGCCTATCATTATAATCTACTCCGAGCTCATACAACTGATTCAATGCGCTTGCCTGAGAGCGGGCTCCATGGGATTGCTTGGCAATAGAATGCTTGCCGGCATATACCCGTTTAGCTCGCTCGAGTTCCTCATCTGAAACCCCATCCGCAACGAACTTTCTCAGCTCACTAAGCAATTCCTCCTCGACTCTGTCAGCCGCATCAGGACGAGTGCCCGCGTAGAACATCAGCATTCCTCCGGCTAAGCCTGTTAATTCCGTGATGCCGGTATAATAAGCCAATCCCAACTCCTCCCTAATCCGCATAAACAACCTGCCATCCATTCCGCCAAAGACCTCCTCAACAATATTCACCGCCGCCCTGTCCGGACTACGGATATCGATCCCCGGCAATGCAATCACCACAACAGCCTGCTGCTTTTCCCTTCGTTGAGTAAGCAGTTGGACACGTTCCGGCCACTGAATAGCCTCAAAGGACTCAAAAGCCTGACTCCCCTGCCGCATCCTCCCAAAATACTCCTCGGCAAGATCCTTGGCATGACTCGCCTCTATATTCCCACAGACTGAAACGACTCCATTTTCCCCAACCGCATAACGGGCATGAAAAGCCTTCAGCAAATCCGTGCCAATCTCCGCAACAACCTCAGGCTCTCCATGCCTCATCCGAGAATACGGGTGAGTAGCAAACATCGCTTTCCGTGCAGCTATCAAAGCCGCCCCCATTGGTCGATCGATCTCCTCCTCAATCGCTGCCATCTGAGTCTGTTGTTCACGATCGATTGCCTCAGCAGGGAAAGCCGGTTCACAAATCACATCAGCAACAACATCAAATGCCCTTTGAGCATCTGGCGCCATCACCCCCGCATTAACATAAAAACAGTTATTCCCTGATCCTGCTCCCGCACTACCACCTAGGGACTCCAGTATATTATCCAGTTCGTTGGCACTGCGACTGGCACTGCCCTTGAAAAGGCTGGCGGAAAGCAATGAAGTTATTCCTGTGTTTTCCGCACTCTCGGCAAGTAACCCTGCTCGGAACGCAGAGCAGAGCGACACCAGTGGCAATCGCCGATCCTCCTCCACAGATAATCGCAGGCCATTATCAAGTTCAAAGCATTGTACCTGATTCTTCACGATAAGGTTATTCACATGAACAACGGGACTCTCACGCTGAGCACCTACCTCGATGGTGTTGAGAGCAGAATCGACCAGGTAACGCTCAGCAACACCCTTGACATCATCAGGGGCTACTGAGGAAATCCTCCGCATATATTCTGAAGTGAATCCAAGGTTCTGTGAAAGGATCCAATTGCTGCCGAGATCAGCCGCTTGTCCATGCATGGTGACCAGTGACTCAAGTTGCGATGCTAAAGCCATGCGACCAGCCTTCGCAACTTCATCGCCACTTACTCCATTCACGGTTAATTCATCCACCTGCTCGGAAATAACCCGCTCCACTTCCTCCCTGTGATCGGAATCAAGATCCGCGGCAATCGCAAAAATCCCGTTATCGGACGGGGTAAATGAGCAAGCGTTAACCCGATGCACCAGACCATATCGTTCCCTCACCTGAACGTGGAGCCTTGAACTTCGCCCACCTCCCAGGATCGCAGCAAGCACATCAAGTGCCGGCATATCCTCGTGTGTGACACCGGGTATTCGCCAAGCCATCAGAAATCTCGTAACCGGGGTCGAGAATTCCCTGAAAACATCACGCCGTCCCAATTGTCTAGGCTCCTGCGGCACATGGATAGCAGGTAGTGGCTTCCGTGGCATATCCTTGAAGAATAAAGCCACCTGCTCCTTCACCTCGTCAGGTTCAACATCACCGACGATGACAAAGAAAAGATTCCCCGGAACATAACGAGAGCGGTAATAATCCACGACATCATCCCGGCTGAGTTGATTAAATATATCCAGATTTCCGATAACCGGAATTCCGTAGGGATGTACCTTGAAAGCACTGGCGAACATCTCCCTGCTCGCCACCCTGTCAGGATCATCGTCAATCATCGCGAACTCACGGCGGATGACCTCCTGCTCCCTGGTGAATTCCTCTTCTGGTACCGTGGCCCGTGCAACCACATCCATGAGCACATCCAGGCACCCCCTCCAACTCTCGCTGGGGCAATCCGCATAGTAAACGGTTCGATCAAATGATGTATAGGCATTCATCTGCCCACCCAGTGCACTCACTTCACGGGCAACCTCCTCGGAGGAGAGCGATTGAGTACCTTTAAACAACATATGCTCAAGGATATGCGAAAGCCCTGCCCCCATCCATTCTCCCTCATAGATGCTTCCGGTCCGACACCATGCCTGCAGGCTTGCCACCGGCGCAGAAATGTCTTTCCTGACAATCAGCGTCAACCCGTTATCAAACACGGTCTTCTCGACCGGTAATTCCGGGAATTCCGGCACTCCGGCTGCTGGAGAACCATTGCCTGACATATTCACATCACCTTCAGCTGCCATCACTGATGACGTGAACCTGGACGTTTTTCCTTCTCTCGCTTACTCACCGGCAGAAACGGTGTCACAAAAGCCTCCTTGAAATCGTAACCTCCGGAAAAATCCTCCCGGCAATCCTGTTCACTTTTCCCGAACGCACCAACATCAATTAGATTAAAAACCATCTCTCCAATGTCCTCACATGAATTAATCCCCCACTCTTCGAATACAGATATAGCCATTGGCCCGAATTTCTTTTTCGCCCGCGCACGAAACACCTCCAGCAATTCCTCTCCTCCAACATGCCGATCTTCACCACCGGTTTCCTTGTAATGTTTATCTACAGCCTGAGTCAATACTTCCTGAAGGAAATAATAAGCATCACCGGCATAACGAGAATCGCTGGAAATTAACGATTCGACTGCATCCTTAAAATCAATCTTCTGCATGATTCACCTGCTCCGTTTGGGCACTGAGATTACCTGAAGCGCCGGCACGTGCTTTCCACAAACGATGCCCGGCACCCAGCAAGAAGGTCATAACCAACGCGACTAGAATCACTCTCTCTCTAACGGTAAAATTCTGCATCTAATTCTTCTTAATCCCGATAAAACTCTTTGTCGAGTTCGTCCAAATACTTCGACAAACTGTCTCTGCGGGGCGGCAGGGGGCGATGCAAGTCCTCAAACGCCCTCTTGTATACCGTAAATGCCCCACTGCGATTTTTAACCTGCGTAGCCTCATACCAATTAATATAATCAGTCGCTTCACCAGCCAACCCGGCCAACGCAACACGCGCCGCAGCAAGCTCAGAGAGCTTTTCATCAATCCCCGAATGCTTTCCCCGGGCAAGCTGTGTCAGGACAGCCTGATAATCCCTAATCATCGGGCGGTGCAGAGGGAATGCACGGTAAGAAAGATGCAGAAGCTTCACCTCAATATCATCAAGAAGTTCTGTGCTCCCAGAAAGATCCATGAACCGGCGATACTCTGAGATATCCACTTCCACGAAATTCCCACTTTCCGGTGCCACCTCTTCTGCCTTATCCTCGGCCTTCTTCACCGGCCTTAAGAAACCCAAGATCCTTCTAGCCCCCTTCCTCATACTCGGCGCTGACCGTGAATTTTCCGTCCTCGGGATATAGCGAACCTTAAGCGATTCCTTCAGCGCACGCTCGGTCTCAAGCGGATCAAGAATGTCCTTCACTGTTGGTTGTGCCATCGACGCAAGTTCAAGTGACCACCATTGCTCCAGGCTATGTCCGGATTTCTCGATTTCAGGAAAATGTTTCTCCAGCAAAGCCTTTGGAGATCCCCTGAATACCGCAAGGTCTGAGATCATCCTTCCCACCTTCATTGATCCTGAATCCTGACCAAGAAGAGCAAGAATTAAGCAACAGCAGGATGCCCTGTAAATCTCACCTGATATGGAATTGCCACCGCCCTTCTCTGCAAATATCACATCCGTTAAAGGAACTGCCTGCTCTGACTTTACCAGTGAAGAAAACAATCTGCTCGGACGCCCCTGCCGCCGATGGTCAATGGCCTCTACCACACCAACACACAACCACTCAGGAAGAACACTCCTGCTACCCTTAAAATCAGCCTTGGGATGAGGGCGCAGAATCTGCTCAGCGAGAATCAAACGAACGATTTCCCCTCTGAGAAGTTCTGCAGTGAACTCTTCGTTGATCTCTATGTCAGCCTGTATCCTGAACCCGCCTCCGGCCAACCTGAAGATCTTAGGACGAACTGTTTGATCGCTGGCAATATCACTGGTATGCCCTCTCAGTTGAAGGACAATCGGCGATCGCCAGCGGTCTTTCTGGCCGAGGACTTCCAGAAGTTCATCCTTCACCTCCTCGCAAAACACACAAAAAGCTCCACGGGTATGCCCATCCTTGCCATGTATGATGAATTGTTTCGATCGACTACGACTACTTCCCCCTTCATTTGCAACATCAGAACCGGGAACCGCATGCAAATCATATCGAAATCCAAATGAATCCAGCAGCATTGCAACCGCAATGATTCCGATCATACGTTTGGACATGATGATACGCTTGAGGTGAATTAAAAAGGGCCGGGATGCCAACGGGTGCTGACGTTAAGCGTGAGGCTTTAGAATCAGCCACCCATCGCTGACAGTAATGCCTCCGAGGTGGGAAAGCACCTCTTTTTCTGGAACAAGGACATTCCCTACATTCATCAAGGCTTTCCTGATAAGTCCGACAAAATTCCTTGTGACCGGAAAACTGCCAAATCTACCTCCAATCACCTTAACCTCAGTCATTCTTGACGTCCCCTCAGTAAACACCTTCAAGGACAACTGGGCACTTACTGTGGAAACAATTCCAAGAACTTTGCGTTCAAAAATAATCTCAATGCTATTTTCATTCAATTTCACCAAGAGGTTCTTAAACTCTGCGAAAATCTCGAAACCGCTCGCTTCACGGGCATCAATGACACGACGCAGGTGGTCATTTAGCTCCTTCTCGCTGCATTTAAATGACCTGCCACTAAGGATTGCCTGATTGGCCTCCTCAAGGAGGTTACCTGACACACTCCCCCCCTCGGCGCTCCGGTCAATATCCTCAAGTGACTGTGGCATGAAAATCAACACGGTACTCACCGCCAATGCCATGACGAAGAGCATGTTTAAGATAAATAATATACGTCGAACCTCCCTCATTCTGCCATAAAATCGGCCCCCAACACAAAAATCCGTCCCTCAGCTACAGGCGGATCATTAGTCAGTCTTGGCACTTGATGAACTGGATTTCTTGGCGGGGTCCTTCTTTTTATCGGAAGATTTCCCCTTATCCGCCTTGCCGGAATTCTGTTCCGCCTTCTCCCCGGCTTTATAGGACTCGCTCCGGTAGTCAGTTCCATAAAAGCCGGATCCCTTAAAGATGATTCCCGCACCCGTCCCGAGCAACCGACTGACCTGACCTCGGCATGAGGCATCCGGACATTTCGTGAGTTTCTTGTCATTCATTGACTGAAAAACCTCGAAAATATTCCCACACTTCTCGCACTGATAATCGTAGTTGGGCATTAGATGTTAGGTCACATAGGACAACTTTTGACTTAATCCGTAATTGCTTTACCCAGTCCACGCAATGCTAAACTCATAAGCGTAGGACTCTGAACCCAAACCCTTGACCCATTCACCGCCCTGCCATTAATTAACCGTATTAAATATAATCGTTGAACCACGTGCCTGATACCCGCCTCCTCCTTAACGCTATCCTAGTCTCAACCGGAATGCTTACTGCATGCACAACGACAGACTGGTCGAATACACAACGCAAAAAAGCAGTTTATCTGGAGGCTGTAGGAGGATCGAGTATCATAAACAGGAAATCCGCTGGCCCTGTCGATACCGTATCTTATTGGGATGAAGGCACCGCATCAGGTCGCCCGTTAATCAAAATTTCCCTTAAAAAGCAGAAGGCAAAATTTTACCGGGGAGCAACTCTCATTGGCGTTTCACAGATTTCCAGTGGCAAGGAGGGATTCAATACTCCTCTTGGTTCCTACACAATCATTCAAAAAAAGATGACACATGCCTCGAACCTCTATGGAATGTGGAAAACTGCCGACGGAACAGTGATCAATGACGATGTCGATGTGAGAAAAACCCCTACCCCGCCACCGGGAACTTACTTTGAAGGTGCACCAATGCCATTTTTTATGCGCATCACTAACACCGGGGTTGGCATGCATCAGGGATATCTCCCGGGATTTGCAGCCTCACACGGGTGCATCCGCATGCCTTATTGGATCGTTAGGCATTTCTTTAATAATGTTTCCGTAGGAACCCCGGTCATTGTCGAGAATTAGTCCGCCCCGCCAAGCCCGATAAATGGAAATCAGCGCTCCAGAGCTCAAGCGACTGATCACGGAAAACGCTGAGGCTATCCACCTCATTGACTGCCGGGATGCGGAAGAGTGGCGACTTTGCCACATTGAAGGATCAGAACTCATTCCACTATCTGAGTTCGCGCAAAAAACGGCTGATTGGGATCCTGCAGACAAAAGGAAAAAAATTATTTACTGCCACCACGGTATACGCTCACTGCAAGCAACCATATTTCTTAGAACCAAAGGATTTGAAGACACATACAGCCTTCAGGGAGGAATCGACGCTTGGTCCGTGGAGGTAAATCCAATGATGCCTCGCTACTGAGCCCGAGAGCATTCAATGAAGAAGCCCTGAAACTATCACTGCTGCCCATCTACCCGTGCCGCCGTGCGTAAACGCAATCCATTCAGGCGAATAAAGCCGCTGGCATCATCCTGGTTGTAAGCTTCTTCCGAGCCTCCTTCCATTGTCGCAACGTCCTCACTATACAGGCTCCTGGAACTCTTGACTCCAGCAGCAATGACATTGCCCTTGTAAAGTTTAACCCTTACTTCCCCGCTAACCCCTTTCTGACTCTCGGTAACCAGTGCCTGGATCGCCTCCCGTTCAGGAGCAAACCAAAATCCATTATACACAAGCTCCGCATACTTCGGAATCAACGAATCCCTGATGTGCATCACTTCACGATCCATTGTAAGGCTCTCCATCTGGCGGTGGGAATAATATAAGATGGCCCCTCCGGGAGTCTCATACACCCCACGGCTCTTCATTCCTACAAATCGATTCTCCACCATATCCACCCGCCCGATACCGTGCATTCCACCCAAGTGGTTCAAGATCAACATCACCGCATAGGGCGAAAGTCTCGTATACCCACCATCACCCTGCTGACCTTTGACCCCGAGTTCGTTCATCACCTCCTCAATCCCGTCAAACAATAACCCGACTACATCTCCCCTATGAAAAAGCAGCTGCAAATAACCCGGGTTATCCGGAGCTGTCTCCGGAGATTTAGATAGAATATACATGTCCTCACATTCCTTGGCACTTGCATCATACCAGGGGTCTTCCAGAATCCCGCTCTCAAAACTAATGTGCAATAAATTACGATCCATCGAGTAAGGCTTTGCTGCACTTGCCTGGACGGGTATCCCTTCCTTTTCAACATAGGCAATCATTTCAGCACGCCCGGGAAACTCAGCCCTGAAGTCAGCCATTCTCCAAGGAGCAATCATTTCCATCTCTGGAGCCAGTGAAGCCGCTGCCAGCTCAAAGCGCACCTGATCATTGCCTTTTCCTGTAGCGCCATGAGCAAGCATGCTGGCGCCCTCATCCTTAGCCACCTCGATCATGCCTTTAGTTATCAATGGACGGGCAATGCTCGTCCCCAGCCAATACTGCGCCTCATAAATCGCACCTGCCTGGAACATGGGGAAAATAAAGTCAGAGGCAAATTCCTCCCGCAAATCACCAATAAAGCATTTGGAGGCTCCGGTGCTCAACGCTTTCTCTTCCAAACCATCGAGCTCTTCCCCCTGCCCAACGTCAGCACAATAGGCTATCACCTCCGCATTGAAGCGTTTTTTTAGCCAAAAAAGTAACACTGAGGTATCAAGCCCCCCGGAATAAGCGACAACAATCTTCTTGCTCATGGTGGACGGGACACTAGATCACCGCTAAATCTTGTCAATCCATGCAAGCCACAACAGCAACAATTCTTGTCGGTCTGGGCGGTTTCGCGGGGGCGATAGCCCGCTGGGGACTCTCCGCCGCAATAAAGTCCACTCTCGATGCTCCTGCTTTCCCTTATCCTACCCTTATTATCAACCTCCTAGGCTGCCTGACAATAGGTGTAGCCTACTCCCTTCTGGAGCACAATGAAGCGCTAAAGCTCCTGATTGTAGTGGGTTTTCTGGGCGGCTTCACCACCTTCTCAACATTTGGCCTCGAAATCTTCAGCCTGATAAGGCTGCAATCGGTGGCTACCGCCGCACTCTACGCAGGATTGAGCACAGTGCTGGGGGTATTATTGGTGTGGGCAGGTTATCGGTTAACCAGCTAGATCCAAGAGCAAGAATCCCTCTGGCTATTGCAGCAATATCCGCATTAGGCAATCGCTTAATAACAGGTTTCCCCTGTGCCTACACCTTGGTATTCTTGCATATCTCCGAGAAACTGACAGGATCAAGACCCGCTCCGCCAACCAGTGCTCCATCAACATCCGCCTGGCTCATGAGTTCCTCAGTATTCTCCGGCTTGACGCTGCCCCCATATTGAATGCGAATCTTGCTGGAAACATCCTCCCCAAAAATCTCCCCTATCACCTCTCGCGTAAAACGATGGGCTTCCTGAGCTTGCTCAGGAGAAGCGGTTCGTCCAGTGCCTATAGCCCAAACCGGCTCGTACGCAATAACGCTATCAAGCATTTTATCGGAATCCAGTTCCATTAAGCCTTCCGTGAGTTGCCGGCGAAGAACACTCTCCACCTGATCATTATCACGCTCATCTAGAGTTTCTCCGATACAGATAATCGGCTTAACATCGGCAGCATGCAATGCCTTGGCCTTTTGATTAATCAAGCCGTCATCCTCACCAAAAATACACCGCCGCTCACTGTGCCCAATGATGACGTAATCCACTCCGATTTCCTGAAGCATTCCAATGCTGATCTCACCGGTGAATGCGCCTTGTTGTTCAAAATGGCAGTTTTGCGAGGCCAGCTGAACCAGTTCACTGTTAACAAGCGCCTGCTTCGACGCAGACAAAGAAACAAAAGCAGGAGCCAACACAATATCAACGGGACTTGAATCACCAATCAGGTTGTCAAATTCTTCAATGAATTCGACCGCCTCGGCGGGACCCTTGTGCATCTTCCAGTTAGCGGCAATGATAGGTTTTCGTGACATAAATATATCGAGGTTTAATATTTTCGAGTATTGAGGTTCAATCGGAAAGCTAATCTAATTCATCAAGGGCTGATACACCAGGAAGGTCCCTGCCCTCTAGCAACTCCAAAGACGCACCTCCCCCGGTGGAAATGAAGGTAACGTTTTCGGCAAACCCAAACTTCTTGACCGCGGTAACAGAATCCCCGCCACCAATGACGCTCATTGCATCACTGTCAGCAACCGCTTGCGCGATGGCCTTTGTGCCTCTTGAAAAAGCATTCATCTCAAACACTCCCATCGGGCCATTCCAAACAATGCTCTTCGCCCTGCTGATCACTTGGCAAAATTCCTCAATCGCTTTCTCTCCGATATCCAGCCCCTCCCATCCGTCACGAATCCCGCCACCCTCTGCATATGGACTGATATTATTTGTTGCCGCATCATCGGAAAAATCGTCAGCCTCCAGACTATCGGCCGGCAAAAGCAGATTAACCCCCTGCTCACCCGCCTTATCAAGCAATTGCCCGGCAATTACGATATCTTCCTCCACCACATAACTCTCACCTATATTATGCCCTTGCGCTTTACGGAAAGCATACTGCATAGCACCCCCAATCAGGATTGCGTCCGCTTTATCAAACAAGGCATTAATGACACCAATTTTATCACTGACTTTCTTGCCGCCAAGAATGATGACAAAGGGGCGTTGCGGTGCCTCAAGCTCCTCGCTCAAATATTTGAGTTCACGCTCCATGAGCAACCCCATGACACTTTCATTCACATGGCTTCCAACGCCGACCGTTGAAGCATGGGCACGGTGAGCTGTGCCGAAGGCATCATTGACAAACACCTCTGCACCATTTGCCAGACGAGAGGCAAATCCAGCGTCATTGACGACCTCCTCTTGATGGAATCTGACATTTTCCAGCAACAATAGCTCCCCATCCTGTAACCCTTCAACAGCACCCATAGCCTCATCCCCTGTGCAGGATGCAACAAACCCGACCTCCATTCCCAGTAATTCCCCAAGCCTGCGCGCAACGGGCTTTAAGGAAAACTCTGGCTTTACCTCGCCTCCAGGGCGACCCAGATGACTGCACAAAATGACCTTTGCCCCATGCCCAGAAAGATGACGAATGGATGGCAACGCTCCGAGAATTCGGGTGTCATCAGTGATATTGCCGGAGGAATCAAGAGGCACGTTGAAATCACAACGCATCAGGATTCTTCGACCAGCAAGGTCAATGTCCCGGATTGTCTTCTTTGCCATAGTGAAAAATCACCCCTTAAGAAAAAAGCACCCCATCACTGGGATGCTTTATTACATTTTCCTTGCGATTATTGCCCAATCAATTTCCAGCGAGCAGATACATCGCATCGATCGCCCTGTTACTGTAACCCCACTCATTATCATACCAACCCACCACCTTTACAAGGTCTCCTCCCATTTCCATGGTCACGTCAGCGTCTAGGATGCAGGAATGGGGATTGCCTACAATATCCATCAATACAGGCTCCTCTTCAGTATATTCAAGGATTCCCTTCAATTCACCTTCTGCTGCCTCCTTGAACTTTGCATTCATCTCTTCAACGGTGGTTTTCTCACGTAACTGGGCAGTAAAGTCAGTTACCGATCCGGTGGGCGTGGGAACACGGAATGCGCCACCAGTGAGTTTACCTTTAAGCTCCGGAATCACTTCTCCAATTGCCTTGGCCGCTCCAGTACTGGAAGGAATAATGTTAACTGCCGCAGAACGCGCGCGCCGGAAATCACTATGTGGAGCATCCAGAAGGCGCTGGTCGCCGGTATAGCTGTGGATGGTGCTCATCACACCACGAACAACACCGAATGCATCATTGAGCACCTTAACCATTGGAGCTAGGCAATTGGTCGTGCAGCTCGCATTGGAAACAACGTGGTGCTCGTCGCCATTATACTGGTCAGAATTAATTCCCAGGCACATCGTCAGGTCTACATTCTTGCCGGGAGCGGAAATCAGGACCTTCTTGGCCCCACCATTGGTTATGTGCAGTTCTGCTTTCTCACGCGCAGTAAAGAAACCAGTCGACTCGAGAACCACTTCAACACCGTGGTCAGACCAAGGCAGCTTTGCAGGATCACGCTCCTCATAAACCCTGATCTTGTGACCATCGACAGTAATACTGGTGTCATCATGGCTGATCTCGGCATCGAGCTTGCCACAGGTTGAATCCCACTTCAGCAAATGCGCGAGGGTCTTGTTGTCAGTTAGATCATTTACCGCAACAACGCTCTTGCGTTGCTCAGGGGTCATCGCACGGAAAACATTACGACCGATACGGCCAAATCCATTAATTCCAAAAGTGGGCATAGTCTTTAATTGTCTCTCAATATGAGTTGTTTGTAGAACAAGGGCGCTAACTAAAGCAAAGCGGATGCCCAGCGTCAACCTACTTGCATAGATTCCATTATTGGCCTCTCTACTTGCTGATTATCAACATGTTGCGTCATGCGCAATTGGCCTTCCGTGACTCGAAAAATTCGTAGAGCCTGATAATTTGCAGACTCTGCACCATTCTCATTGCAGGCAAATCGCCACACAAGTCACCTATTTGCCGGCCGGTTTGGCTCCCACCGGTATGATTTTAACGATCACAGACCGCTCAGGCTTCAAGTATTTGCGGGCTAACTTGTTTACCTCATCAACCTTGATGGACTTGTAATCACTCACCATTGTGCGTGCCCATTCTATCTTTTGGGGAAACTCCTGGGAACTTAGCGCCACCGTAGACAGCCAATAACTGTTCTGTCGTAACTGCTGGTCAATTCCATTGAGCAGGGGCTTTAATGCCCTCTCCAGCTCATCAGCGCTGGTTCCCTCTGTGGCCAGTTCCTCGCCGATTCCTCGCACTACCCCCGCTATTTTATCCGCCTGTGAAGGATCCACGGTAATCATCGACATCATATAGCCAAAATCACTGTAGCTTGAACTGGAAATATTCCGTGCATAGGGACTATAGGCTTCACCAAGTTCCTCGCGCACCTTCTTCCGCAAGCGATCAGCGAAAATAGCTCCCATGACACTCAGGCGACGGGTCCTGCCAATATCCCAAATGTCTTCAGTCGGCCAATACACCCCAATCATTCCCTTGGGGATCTCCGAATTAAACTCAAAAGTTTTGGACTGACCACCGGAGGCAAAATGCATCACTCTGCGCTCAGCATGTCTCGGCTTCTCAAGGCTACGCTCCGGAAGAGCCCCAAGGGTTCTGGCAACATCCCTCAAGATATCCTCCTCCTCGAAATCACCCACAATGGCAACCTCCATAAAGCCCGCGCGTAAAGCCTCACCTAACCACTGCTTCACCTCATCAAATGTTCGGGAAACCAGCTCGCTCCGTTTTGGAAACCCTGCACGAAAATCACCTTTCTTCAGGAAAACGTCCACCTGATCATTGAATACCCCCATTGGAGTATACGCCAATTGCGCATAAATAGGATCCAGATTCTTGTGCAACTGACGAAGTGCCTCCTCACGGTAACCTGGAGCAACCAAATAAGCGGTAAGCAACTCCATGGCGCTGCTGAAATCCTTGCGATTGGTGACACCACTAAAACCAAAGGCATCCTCTCCAACCGAAAAGGAAACGTTAGCTGTCTTGCCGGCAAAAAGTCGCCGAAGCTCATCAACGCTGTGCTCCTCCAGCCCTCCTGCATTAATTGCCGCGGATGCAGCAAGTTGCAATCCTGGCTTACCCTCGGGTAAAGTCAGCAGGCCCCCGCCAATTCGAACACCAATGGAGATGGTATCTTTTTCAAAATCCGTTCTCTTCAGGTTCAGGCGGACATTGTTTGAAAAACGCAACTGCGTAACCCCAAGGTCCTTAATATCCACCCGGTCAACAATCTTTCCGGGCTTCCCAAAGGAAGTGTAAGCAAAACTCGATTGCTTTTCCTCTCGCGGTGGCTCAACCGAAACACGACGAGCCTGCTCATAAATGCCAATAATCTCCTCATCACCGCCGGCAATCTTCACGTTTCCTCCAATGAAGAGCTGCCGATCACCTGAGTTCCATGCATTCCGGAGCCCGGCAACACAAACTTCGGGTGAAAGTAGCGAAATATTCCTGTTGAACCATTCAAGGGTCTGCTTGGGACTGGAAAAAACCTTGCCCCTGGAAATGGAACTAACAAGACGATCAGCAAGTCCACGGGACTTGCGTGAAGCCGCACTGCGTTCGGCTTGCTCGTAACCATTACGCATGTTGGCCACCACCTCATCAAATTCAGCCCGGGTAAAGCCATGACTGAGAGCCCGGCGAATCTCCTGCTCGGCAACGGCTAAAGCTCCACTCCATTTATCCGGTTCACACGTCACGTAGATACTGGAAAAACGAACGAAATCCATAAAATCCTGGGCATAACAACCACCCCCAGTAATGACAGCCCCCTTCTTCTTTACCCTTTCAGACAAACGGTTGTTAATGATACCGCTGGCAATCCCTAGAGACATATCCCTGACTCTCTTCTTACTGTTATCCGGTTGCCATGTGTAAGGACGCACAACCTCAATGCTCACATTGGTTTCCGTTGCCTCCTTCTCGAAATGGGTCTTGGCAATCACTCCCCTTCCCGTCGTGATCTTCCCCAGTTGCGGATCCTCCTTGGGCGTCGCAACTGGCTTCATGCTTGCAAACTGCTCCTTTATCAAGGGTAATATCTTATCTGCTTCCACAGCACCAGTGATGACAACCGCCATGCGCTCAGGCGTATACCAGGACTTGTAGAAATCCATAAACTCTCCGCGCCCGGCACCGTTAATCACCTTCTTTGTTCCAATAGGAAATCTCTTGCTGATCAGGCAATCGGGCAATGCAAATTTGTATGCGACCTTCTGGGTTCGCCACTCCGCCGAGTCGCGTGTCAGCAGTTCACTTAATATCACCCCTCGCTCTTTATCAATCTCAGGCTCACTCATCAACATGCCATCTGCATAATCCCGAAGTAAAAGCAGCGCACGCTTGATCAATGCCTCATCAGGTTTGGGTAATTCCAGCTTATAAACGGTTTCCTTAAAGGAGGTGTGAGCATTGGTATCACCGCCAAAGGACATTCCCAACCGCTGAAAATACTCAACCATTTCCCCTGCCGGGAAATTCTTTGTTCCGTTAAATGCCATGTGCTCAATGAAGTGAGCAAGCCCTTGTTGCTCTTCAGTCTCCATCAGCGAACCGGCATCAACAAAGAGCCGCAAGCTAAGGCGCTTCGGAGGCTCATTATTTGGCATTATTACGTAACGAATCCCGTTTTCCAAAACCCCGAAGGCAACCGAAGGATCCGGCTTCAGATCACTGGTGTCATGCGCCCATGTTCCTCGCTCATCAGCTGGCAGTATGGCAACAGACAGATAGGAGAAAAGAACGATTGAGCATTTCAAACCGGTAAGCTGGAGATTTCTCATCATAATAATTTCTTGATCGTACAGTCCGGTGGGAAGAAGTCAAAGTTTGCCATAAAAAACTCCCCGCCCCCATGCAGATAATAGCGAAACCCCAGCCCATAAGGACTCTTTCTACCTACAAATCACCGTAAGCCGGTCATGTCCTGAAAAGGACCAAATTATGTCGACATTCATCCAACAGGTCTGCCGGGAATGCATGCTCAAAGGTTCACTGTAATCTTGTAATCTCGCCAAGGAATGTACATATTCAGGATATTCCGCCCCTCAAATGCTGAGTCAACAAGGCCAAGTCGTTCGCTCATTATCCACATATGCAGAAAAATGCGGAGCGGTCTCATGACTCACAGAATCGCACAGATTCCCCAATGAAAGTCCTGGTCGTATACAAGAAAAGCGCATGGGAACTCTTCAGTAGTTCAGAGGATCCCAATGTGGCTCTTTTCATGGAGAATTCAGGACGTGATACGCAGTTCTTTGAAGATAGTCACCGGATTCAAAAAACATCGGCGGAAACCGTAAAATCCTCCCTCCTTGCATCCGGGGCAGAAATAAAGATGCTCTACCGCTCGGAATTATCTGAAGAAGTAACCAAAGGCATTGATCTTGCGGTCACCATCGGCGGCGACGGGACTTTCCTTGAAACCTCCCATTTCATCGATGATCAAACTCCAATCATAGGAGTGAATTCAGACCCCTCGCGCAGCGTCGGATTCCTTTCAGCCTGCAATGGTTCAGAATTCCCCGAGATCTTCGCCGGGTTAAATGACTTGCCCAGACTCAATCTTACTCGCGCCAGAGCTACCATTAACGGTAATTTAACCGGCCCTCCTATCCTGAATGATATCCTCTTCTCAAGTCCCAACCCGGCAGCAACAACCCGCTACCGGATTGGCGAACGCTCATTCAGAAACAGCGGTTGCCTCGTCTCCACCGCATCAGGTTCAACGGCATGGATTTTCCAGGAAGGGTGCAGTCCTTTGCCACTCGAAGACAACAGGCTCCAGTGTTACCATCGTGGCACCCGGGGCTCCTCTCCTGAGGTTATTGATTCCTTAATGCTCAACTCTCTGACTCGTAAGGGCAGGCTCTACATCGATGGAGAACACCTTTCTTTTCCACTCTCAATCGGTCAAACTCTGGAGTTAACCACCGGTCCGTCATTAACAGTAATCGGTGACCTCGAAGGGAAACGGGAAAAGTTCCTATCTAAATACCATCACTCATTATAATACCATGGCAGAGTCCGAAAAAAGAGCCGTTTACGCAGGTAGTTTCGATCCACTTACCAACGGTCACCTATGGATGGTCGAGCAAGGCTTAACTCTATTTGATCACCTGACAGTGGCGATCGGCATTAATCCGGATAAACAATACACCTACGACCTGGATGCCCGATTGGAAATTCTGCGTGATTCCCTGCCAAAAAAAGGAAACCTGAACATTTCACACTTCAGTAACCGATATCTCGTCGATTATGCAACAGAGGTTGGCGCAGGTTATATTCTACGTGGCATCCGCTCTGCACAGGATTACGAGTTTGAAAGAGGAATGCGTCATACAAATGCCCTACTCAACGACAGAATCACCACTGTTTTCCTCATGCCTCCACGGAATCTCGCTGAACTAAGCAGTAGCATGGTAAAGGGGCTGGTCGGTCCAGAAGGATGGGAAGATCACGTGATCAAAATGGTGCCAAAACCGGCATTTGATGCTCTAAGGCAAAACCATTGACCTTTCTAACAAGGCTCCTCCACCACAATTTTCATGCCAGTTTGCTAAATCCAGAGGAAATCACTTTCGAAAACCTCAAATCCGTGCAAATTATTCGCCCGCTCCCTCAACCATTTTTCATTTATCATGCGATTAAAGAGAAAATTCCAGAAAACCCACCTGACCCGCCCGCGCAAGGGTGGTGCTGCTAAACGGCGACGCCAGAGTGACCAGAAAAAACGTCTGGTAGCTCTTGGCATGGACGAGGAAAGGGTCACTAAAATGAATCCACGGGAAGTTCTCACATTGCTGAAGCACCCCATGAAGGTTGCCAAGGACAACGAATAGGACAACCTGCCGTAATTTAATTACCTGTCACTTCAAACGCCTGCACCTTTCAACGGTGGCGGGCGTTTTTATTTTCAGGATGACTTGTTTACTTGCGTTCAGAGCAACAAGCCTCTCTTTACATGCATTAAGCAAAGCCACTGGAATACGCATCCATGCTCCCGCGAGCGGATCTTGACGGGATTAGAATGAGCTCATTAACTTTCGTCTGAATCAGGTTCCACTGGCTTGGTCAACAAATGCTTCAAGCTAGTAGGCAGACCGCCTGGATTCAAAACGTTAAACAGGGACGCAATTCCATATGCCTCCTTTTGCATCGTATAGCTCTCCTTGAATTGAGGCATCTTCTCAATAAGCTTCAGAGAGGCCAACATCGACCGGAGAGCCAGCCCTCGCTCTGCCCCATAATTAATGGTGTATGCCCGGGAATAATCCGTAAGGGCCTTTGACCGCATCAATCCAATATCACGATTCAAGGTAATTCGCTCCTCACGTGAGGTTTCCGCTTCCGGGTCCAGTTCAGCAAGTTTTCCCGCTAATTCCTCGGACATTTTCTCGGTTGAAATAGCCCTTAGGTAAGCAACTTGAGCCATATGCTGGAAGTTGAGGCTGTCAACCAAAGGCATCTCGTTGGGAGCAACGGTGTAATCATCGATTCCGGGAATTTGAGATTTCTTCACCTCATAAGTCTCCATCATGAAGCTCAGGGGGCGCCATCTTCCCTTCGCGAGGTGCTCCCATCCCTGGAATAACTTAATCTGATCCTTCCATTTCTTTCCCAGATTCACCTTCTGGACCTTAACATAGGGTTCCATCATGTCGGCAAACTTACCGGTGCGTCGCAAACACTCCATGTAGTAAAATACAGCCTGGGCCCCAATATTATCCTGCATCATGGGATGCTTTGACCCGGCAAACCCCTTGTAGTCTTCTATTGCCTGCTTGAATGCCAAAGTGGCTTGCGTGTAATCACGTCGGTCCCAGTGTTCTTTTGCCTTCTTCCAGTCATCCGGCTGCCCCCAGGAAACACCCTTCATGCTGCTGAACGCATAACCTGCAGCAGCGGAACCATCTTCAAATTGACTAATATAAATATTTCTGTCATCCGCCTTGGTTGCGAACCCCGGGAAATCATTGCCATCACTACGTGCTATTGTGATTGAGATCGGCTTGGCAAATGCCTGCCCACAAAGAACAATGCAGATAACTGGAAGGTAGCGCATTAGCTTGAACGTTTTCATACTTGTATCGAAGTGTTTTCGGTTCCGGTTATCCTACTGGTAGGGACTCTCATGACTTTCCTCGGCATGCGTCGGCGCAAGGGCATCATAAATCTTCCGAAGCTTTGTGAAGTAACCCTTGAAGCGTGAATCTCTCTGTAGCTTCTTCTCGAAACGCAATCCTCCCATACGCGCCAGAGTGTAGGCCTCCTTGCCTTTATTATCGGCTTGCTGAATCTCAGCGCTACGCGTCATGGCAGGTATCGAATAGTCGACATACTGAGGATACTTGAAATAATTCTGCAGGTAAGCACTTAGCGCCTTGCTCTTCTTTCCTTGCTTGTCACGAGCCTGACCAAGTCGATACCAAGCTTCCGGACTGTGACTCCGCCATGATTTATTGGAAACAAATTCAAACCATGATTCCTCAGCATCGTTCCAGCTCTCTGTCCGGCTGTAATGAAGGGCCCGCTCATAGGCTGATTCCTCCTTTAACTTGGTGTTCCCGGAATTGGCCAGCACCCATTTAACGTTATCCAAGGCTTTCTCATGCAGGGTTTGATTAGCTCCCCGTAAATAGATCTTGGCAAGCGCGTTCTTGGCGTAATCCACCGAATCAATCCCCCCCCGGGTGAGGATCTCCTCAAACCAGGGAACCGCCTGCTTGGACTGCTCGGCATTGCGCAGGAAGTCACCAATCTTAGCAAGCACATATGGAGCAAGAACCTTCTTGTCAAAGCTCTTCAATTCACCGAAGGCGGTTCTGATCGCCGCGTTGGCAGCCTCCCCCTTCTCCATCTCCTTCTCAATGATGTCCACGCGCAAAACAAGCAACCAAGCCTGAACAGAATCGGGTTGTCCTCCTTTGGTTGCCATCGTCTTAAGCTTGGCAATGGTCTTGTCTGCGCCGTTTAGATCCACGGAAACATCGCCATATTTCGTGATCGCTTTCTCGAGGTCCGCATTCTCCTGTCGCCCTAGGCGATCAATCATGTCCTCAAGCTTATCCAGACCCTCCTGACCACGGTTCACGCTCTCATGGGAAAGTGCCTCCAAGGCAACCGACACCACCTGCGGCTCCAGATAATTCTCGGAAAAATTGCCGATGAATTCATCATAATAGGCAGCTGCTCCCTTGAAATTCTCCCTGGCGGTAGCAACCGGCACTAGCTGGCTGAGAGCTTCTGCGGCAACCTGATAGTGACCATCCTGCCCCGCCCTCTCCTTGGCCTTAAGGTAAGTTTGTTCCGCCTGCTCCCATTCCTTCTTAACCTGAAGTACATCACCACGCAGATTCAAGCTACGGTCATAAATGTCACTGGTTGAAAAACGCTTTTCAATATCATCAAGTTTTACTATGCAGTCATCAAATTCATCCTGAGCAAAATGACATGTCGCCCGATCCAGTAGAGCAAAAGGCCTGAGGTCTGACTCCGGGAACTTTGTCAACCATCCCTCAAGCAGTGGAGCCGCTCTTGTCCATTCCAGAAGCTTCACCTTATTGGCTCCGCGATAATAGCTGGATTCCTCAATGAAACCGCTCTCCGGGTAATCCTTGGCATGGGCCTCAAGAAGCGGATCAGCAGCCTCATACTGGCCATCGTAATAATAGGATCCCGACAGGCAGAACATGCACAGGTCATGCTGCGGAGAAGGCTTAGGCAACTTGTCGATAATGTCCGAGGCGATCTTGATACAACGCAAATAATCTCCCCTCCGGAATAGCTGCTCAATAAGCATACTCTGCACCTCAGGCTCCAGTTCATGACCCGGGTAAGCCTTGAGGAAATTCATGCCGTGATGCTGAGCGGAGAGTAAATCGCCAATGGAAAAGGCGCACCTCGTTGCATTATATACGATCTCAGGATGAATATGCTTTGTCTTCTTGGTCTTACTATTGACGGTCTTGGCAGTCGGAAAACGTCGCGACATGTAATCATAGATGGCGTATGCACTGCGTAGGCTGAAATTATTCTCGTAAATCACTGCCAGCAGCCGAAGGCCGGTAATATCCACCGCTGTGCCCTCAACAATGGTCTTTTGAAGGTCATCTATCTTCTGTTGAACTTTCTTCTGAGCCTCCTCGTTCTTGTAGAAACCCTTGCGGTCTTCAAGCTCGGAAATGGCGTCCTCGGTACGGGGACTTAGGGTAAAGAAACGCAAGGCCATAGCATCAAGATTCTTTGCATCCCCGGATGCTTCATCCTCTCCGCCTCCCGAGGCTTCCTGTGCAAGTTGGAGATAGCGCTGGTTGAAGCCATACTTAAAGCTCTCGAATGCCGGCCAGCGAAGCCACGTGTCATTGGCTTGCATAAAAGACATCGCCTCATTCTGTCTCCCCTTCTCAATCCATTTCTCAGCAAGATCAAAGAAGGCATTCTGCAGCATCCATCTCTCACGCAGGTTGATCCTTTCGTATACCCCGTAAACCTTCTGCAGATATTCGGTAGCCTCAGGAATCTTGGCAAGGCGCGCGTAGCAAACCCCATAATTGATATACAACTCAAACATTGAAAAGGCTCCCTTGTCCGGCTTCTCACCCTCGAATTTCTTGTATATCTTGATAGCTCCCTCGTATTCCCCCTTTGCCTGTGCAGCAGTCCCCCAGCGATACAGGGCAATGAGGTGGTAATGGTTACGGGTGTTTGGCACCTTCTCGGCTTTCTCCTTGGGAATACGGTTTGGGAAATTCCTGTAGGTGGTCTCAAACTGACGCTCAGCCTCGTCATATTTCTTGAGCTGCATCTGGCACAGGCCAAGATGGTAATGAATGAGTCCAAAGGCGGGGCCGTAGATATCAAAAGCATTCTGTTTGTAGTCCCCGACCACAGACTGCAACACGCTCGACGCATCTGCCCATTTTGATTCTTCCATCAACTGAACAGCCTTGCGGTAATTGTCCTCAACGGGATTCTGGGCTTCTACTGTGCCGAGATTAATAAGCACACAACAAACAAGCGCAGGCAGGAAACAGCGCTGCCTCCAAAAATTAATTAGTGTCTGAGTTCTCATCAAAATTTTTATTCGGGGATTTGAAAACAACGGCATTTATCAATGCTTAACATACAACAACCAGCCACAACCCGAAAGTCTGTTTTTTGTATTGGTCCGACAAGCAACAAAAGCAAAACCGCTGGTTTCATGCTTCGAACGGGAATGCTCATCCCCAGAAACCATGAAACGGGAATAAATTCCCATTATTTACTCCGGCCCGCTGAACCCCGTCATCGTGATATTTTTGATCTTTACAGACGCCAGGGCATTAACAACATCAATAAAACGCTGAGTGTTTCCCTCATCGGCCGCAGCCACGATGACCACAGGTTTACTCCCAACACCATCAGCCAGTTCCTTGTATTCCTTAAGTTTTGCCCTGAGCTGTGGAAGCCTGTCAGGCTTGGATCCCTTGGGTCTAGCTGCCCCTACTTCCACGGTCTTGTCGACAATCACCCTGCCATCTGCCTCTATCAGAATTGCAAGCGGGTCAACGGGGTCAGGATTATCCGTGGGAATGGAGGTCGGCAGAACAATAGAAAGATCCGTCTCGTCCTTCTTGAGCGTGGAAGTCACCAGAAAGTAAATGAGCAACAGGAATGCAACGTCAACAAGTGACGAAATATCAAGTTCAGGATCCTTTGCTCCTTCCGGCGAATATTTTCTCCTGCGTGACATTGAATGTGATTAAAAAAGATTATTTTCCGGTCTTGAAAGCTCCAAAGATCACTTTGTTGATCCCTCCTTCTGCCGCCGCTTTAGCCACCTTCTTGATATCACTGACTTCGGCATCCTTATGCGCGCGCAACAACAGGGAGGCTTCTGTGCCGCTCTGCTCCATGCTATCGGCAAACTTCTGCACCCTATTGGTAATCTCCTCCAAGGTAACCGTCTTGCTACCATCTGATGTGGTATACTTGCTCTCCCCGCCGGCCCCTTTGGCATAGACATTAAATACAATTCTGCCTTTGACATTCTTGGGCTTGACCGACTGGTCTGCCACTGGCGGCTTAATTGCGGGATCAACCCTGACTGTCACCATCCTTGATGCGACCATGAAGAATATCAACAGCAGGAAGACCATGTCGATCATCGGCGACATGTCCATCTTGGCGTCGTCCTCCGCCTGCTCTAAAGCTGCCTGATATTTACTCGAAGCCATCTTGCCAAAATCAAGGAAGCACGCAGATCACACTATGCCTGCAAACCTTCGGGCACTTTCGCCATTGCCTGATCGGCATTGACTGCTGCATGACTGGCGTCAAGCATGTCTGACAAATCCTGATGACAGCCAGCCACCAAGCTATTGAAGCGGTTACGAAGGAAAAAGAAAAAGAACACCGACGGAATGGCGATAATCAGCCCGGATGCCGTGGTTACCATGGCGAGACCAATGTCTGCAGCCAATGAGGAGGGATCAGCCTGCCCCTGGCTTCCAATGGTGTTAAATGCTCCCATCATACCGACAACCGTTCCCAAGAGCCCAAGCATCGGCGCGATCTGACCAATCACCCCGAGGTAACCGATCCAGTTCATGTGAGCGCGGTTTTCACGAATGGTAAATTCAGCCACTGCATCTTCAACTTCCTCCCTGCCCAGAGTTTCAGGATCGGTTGCATCAACATGCGGAAGGGCACTGGCCAGCATCCGACCCAGGTAGGTCGGGCTTGTGGAAGCCACTTCGATTGCACTGCGAACCCGGCAATTGGCCATATGGTCAAGCAGTGCCATCTTCAAGTCCTCAGGCTTGAACTTGGCGGCAGTCAGCTGAATGAAATTGTAGACAATGAGTGCCACCATGGCAATCGATGCAATAATCAATGGCACCATCCATAAACCCGCCTGCTTGACATTATCAAACATGGTGGCCGCCTCTTCCTCCTCCTCTGCAGCTGCATCAGCAGCCTGGGCAAGTAAGTCGGGCGCACTATAAAACAAGAAACCAATAACGGTTAGCAACAGGGACAAGAGAAAGAACTGCCGCCGGGACTGAGACTGGGGTTGTAAATAGGAGGTTTTCATCATCGGATTTTCTGTTTTTTTGGAAAAAATTCGGTTGGTAGCACCCGGAAGAGAGCGTTCATGCCAACTCTCTGGTATGAAAGCGTTCATAATCAGAACATTATCATGCCGGGAACCCTTGATTTAGCACGGCTCCAGTTGAAATACAACCATTTTGAGACACATCCGGTCAAAGCCGTCATTTCACCGTTTTTTAAAGGTCTTCCCGGTCGTCAATTGCCCTAAGAACAGGGGTAATTATCCCAAAGGCCAATGCCCGTGCTCCTTTGTCCGTCAGGTAGGTTTCACTGGCATAATTCTCACTCACTGGCATCGGCTCAGCCTCGGAACTCAGCCACAGGACCCCTGCATTCATACACTCGTTCCTGCCGGCATCAAAAAAACGCTGTAATTCCTGCGCCACTGCCAGAGAGCTAACTTGATACCCGTCACCAGAATCAGGCTTGCTGGTAAAGAAAATCGGGGCCATCAAATTATCTTTATGATCTGAGGGCTCAGCAGCATAGATCGTAGGCTCTTCCATTACAATAAGTTGAGCCCCACTCTTCTTTGCCAGGGAAATAAATCCCCTCAGCCCATCAATATACTCTCTCAGCGGGTCGTCCCCTTTTCGCATAGTCCGGATAATGCCTTCCCGCAGAGGCAAATTGGCCCAGTAATTCCTGCGCAACAGCAATTGTTTCTTGAGAAAATTATGCTCGGCAAACCGTTCATGAGTGCTCCTCAAAAATTTCTTTGTGCGCCCGTTGCGAATAATCCTCAGAACATGGGAAGCCTTTGCCAGAGAATACTTGAAACCTGAGGGCTTACTGTCCCGCATCCTTTCAAGCTTACCGGGATCATAAGAATAATCACCATAGAAGCCCATTGCGTCACCAAAGCCAAAACAACAAATAACCAAGTCTACGTCGTATTTCGCCAGCACTGATTCGGCCTTCCATAAGGCAGGAAGTATTTGTCCGCCCTTACTATGCGCCAACGCGGCAACCTCCACTTTCTTTCCCGTTCTTTCTTCCAATTCCCCGGCCAGAACACCCCACCAAGTATCTTCACTCCTCTGTATAATGGAAGTTGTCGCATTACCCCCAAAGCACAATACCCGTAGGTTATCCGATTGCCGCCCCTTACTCCAATGATGCTTACGTAATTGATCCTCATCATACTCAAAGCGAATACTGGACTTTAAGCCCGGGATCTCATTGCTCAGCAAAATTGTTGCTCCCGGTTCCATTGGAACAGGAAAAGCAAGTCGAATGACCAATTCCACTAACAAGCCCAGCGCAATCGCGCCACCAACTATTATCTTAAAGAGTTTCATCCGAAGTCCTTCATGCTACTGCTAATTTAACAAGTATATAAGCACCCCGGACAAGAATCAATGCTCCTCCCGATCAACTCTACTGCATCGATCGTTCATGATACCCACCGCCCCTTTGCCGAAAGACCCCGCCGCCGGCAGACTTGCCATGCATAGCCTGAGCCAGCAGAAGGAAATTACAGTAAAATGGTTTCATCCTCATAGGTTCCCGCTGACAATAACGCCTTCTTTGAACCTTTATTAAGGATTTTCACACATCCCGAAAACACCGATGCACCATCAAAACAAACAGGACCACTAACTTGAAGGCGCTCGCAATTTATAAGAGACGGTGATCCATGAGGAATTGCGTGATTAAGTTGGTCGATATAACGATAATAACTCTTGTCCAAATCCACTATGGGCGGAATCCCATTGCGCTCAGGAGCTAAGCTAAGTCGCGCATCCTCACTCATAACATACGCATCGGAACGCATCGCGAACAGGTCATTAGTATTCTTGACCGGTGCAAACCGCGCACGCGGAACAACCACCAATTCCGCATCCTCAAAACATCCTATGGCAGCACCCATAGCCGTCTCCAACTGAATCACCGGGAGGGACTCCGGGTCACGGGGATTCACGGTTTTCCTGTTAACAATTACAGGCAAAGGCAATACCCCGCCAACTGTATCCAAGATACCCTTTAATAAATCAAGCCGTAGCCAAAGGTTGTTGGTATTAAAAAAACGGTGTCTGCTAATGTCCTGAAAATAACCAACATCCTCCTTTGGACACTGAGCGGACTCTCTCAGGACCAGCCTCTCAGTATCCTTCATGCGCGCAACATGCCCACCTTTGTTGTCTGCCTCACTGCGTTCTGTCACTTCCATCAAAAACGGCCGTCCACTACTCGCAAACTCATGAAGCAACTTAAAGTCAAGCGTTGCCCCAAGGTTGTCGCAATTTGATATGAACGCATAAGTAACACCTTGGGCAAGCAGGTCATCAAGCCAACCGCTGCTTAACAGGGCAGGGAAAATATCGCCATGCCCTGGCGGGCACCACTCAAGTTGCGGATTGGCAGAATGACGGACGGCTCCGAGGGTTAGCGCATCAATCTTGGGAACCTGACTCTGCAGAATTTCATAGTCGTCATTACCGGCCAGCTCGGGATGCCCTGCAAGGTGAGACAGCGAATCCTCGCTTGTTGAGAAACTGTTCATCAGGAGAAACCTCACACGCCTTCCTGATTTTCCACGCACTGCGATAACCTGTCTGGCTATCATGTCTAAGAAGTTAATTCCATCTCGAACTTCCAGGAGGGACTTTGCCTGCTGCAAGCCCATGCTGGTGCCAAGTCCCCCATTTAACTTAATAACCACTGTCTTCTCAAGGAGATCCCCCATGCATCCCTGTTCTGGATCCGGCAATGAGCAGTAATCCATCACTTTGCTCACCGGCTCAATGACATCCTCCGGGATATCAGATCGCCGCCCCGAGCATAAGAAACGGTAATTGCGCTCAAAGGCATCAATGGCCACCCGAGGAAACCCGGCCCGGATCATCTTCTCGACAGGCATGATATCTTGCTCGCTCATATTATGTCAATGATAGCATCCACGAAGGAGGATGGATCCATGATCAGTTAACCCTGACCCTCCATTCCTGCCCCTTCATCACAAACGACGGGGAGAGTCATCCGGAATGAATTCTTCCCATCTCTTGAACACAACAGTTCAAGTTCCCCCCCATGCGCACTTGCTATGACCCTGGAGAGACTCAACCCCAAACCAAAACCTCTCTTTGCAGCCGCCCGTGCCGGATCCCCTCGAAAAAAACGTTCAAAGATACGCTCCCTGTTCTCTTCACTGATTTGCGGTCCGGTATTCGTCACCTCTATCTGGCAAGAGCCCTCACTGAGGCGCGCCTCAACACTAATCTCACCACCTTCAGTTACATTATATTTTACTGCGTTTGCCAGCAAATTGGATATAGCCAACCTCAAAAGACGACCATCACCATGCACCCGTGCCTCCCGTGGACAGGCTGTCGATGTTAATACAATACCTTCATCCGCAGCGATAATCTCGGCATCCTCCGTAACATCCGTCATGATCTCATGCAAATCCAGCCTGCTGTCCTCCATCACCAAGCTGCCCGCATCAGAACGCGACAGCATCAGTAAGCTATCGATAATTGATCGCAACTGACTGACACTGCCCAATAACTCGGCGAGCGTCTCCTTATCACGATTACTTCGCCCATCCTCCTGCAGTGCAACTTCTATCTTTCCCTGCATGACCGCCAATGGTGTCCGGAGCTCATGAGAGGCGTCAGCACTGAACCTCCTGGTCTGGTGAAAAGCCACTTCTATCCTCTCCATCATACGATTCAAGACACGCGCCAATCGGCCTAGCTCATCGTGTGATTCCACTCCCTCAATCCGCTCCGAGAGCCCCTCCGGCGTTATATGTTCTGCAGTATCAATGATTTTCTTGATTGGCTTAACGGCTCTTCCCGCCACCCACCAGGCGCCTGCCCCGATGAAAACCAATGCTACCGGAAATGCCTTAAGGAAACCCTGAACCATCTGCCGAACCTCATCACGAATCCCGGCAAGAGTAACTGCCATCCGCACCCGGTATCGATTAAATGTTCTACTCATTACCCGCCATGATTCCCCATTGTATCGTATCGTCTCCACCATTCCCCCTTCTAGATACTTGATCTCCTCACTGGGATTCGGCCACTCAGGATCCTTGTATTTCTGCTTTCCTGAAGCGTCAACGAGTTCAACCAGTCGCCCCTCGTCACGCTCAGCGCCTAATACCGCCACCTGCTGCAATTGCGGCACACTCGCATCATCCATGTCTCGCGCGTCCAGCGCATATTGCTGAGTGAATATAAGCAGCTTGCCATCTACTTCCTTGCGCAAGCTGTCAAATACCGTCAATGCAGTAACCCCGAAGAAAATCAGCAGGACAATACCCGACAGCAGGGCTGACCATAGAGCAATCCTGAGACGAAATGAAAGCTCCACAGACTAACCCTCCTTGGTCGATTCCGGGTTGTCCGGGTCAACCATGCGGTAACCGACACCACGAAGTGTGGCAATGAGAGGGATTTCTCCATCAATATCGATCTTGGTCCGCAAGCGCCTGATGTAGACATCCACAAGGTTGGTTCCCGGATCAAAATGATACCCCCACACCTGCTCAAGGATCTGACTGCGCGTAAGAACACGCCCGGGCGAGCGCATGAGAAACGTCAATAATGAAAACTCCTTAGGCGTCATTTCGATCTTCTCTCCCGACCGCATGACCTCACGACTCATCATGTTTGCCGAAAGTGTCCCAACGCTTAGTAAGCTCATCCCGCTATCTGATGACCTCCTCCATATAGCCCTCAGCCGTGCCACAAGTTCCTCAACAAAGAAAGGTTTAGGCAGATAATCATCAGCCCCCAGATTCAATCCTTCAATCCGGTCATCACTTTCACCCCGGGCAGTAATAATAATCACAGGAACGTTATTCTGCCCCTCGCGCAAGCGCTTCAGAATCTCCAGCCCGCTCTTGCCCGGCAACATAATATCAAGGACAACAGCATCATAGGATTTTGTTGTCGCATGCTCCATTCCGGCATCGCCATCCTCACAGTAATCAACGGAAAACCCCTCAGCTGTCAGCCCGTCACTGACAAGAGAGCCAATCTCCGTCTCATCCTCGACCAGCAAGATATTCACCTCTGTTATCTAAACCTGACTGCGGATAATTACAATGCTGAGCAAAAAGAATCTATGCACCAGAGCAAAAACCTTCTGATTCAAGCTACCTAGAAGGTCAACCCAAGCAGCGAAGCGGGGAAAATCCCGAAGAACAATACTGCCACCATTAAAACCCAGATACACAACATAGCCACCCTACCGACCCTAATTTCCGAAACGCCCCCTTCATTTACTCCAACTTCCCAATACATCGCCCTAATAATCTTGAAGTAATAATAGAATCCTGTTGCTGCTCCCAGAACTGCTACAAAAACAACAACCCACAAGCCACTCTGCATTGCATTCTGAATCGCTATATTAAACAGAAAGAATTTACCGAAAAAGCCAACCGTTAACGGGATCCCTGCAAGGGAAGCAACACCAACAAGCATAGCAAATGCAAGGAGAGGCGCCCGTCTCCCCAACCCTTCCAGTGCCGCAAGGTCTTCCCCATCTGTAGCGACTCTGACAAGGGTCAGAACAAGGAAACACAACATTGTCATTAACAGGTAACCTGCCAGATAAAAGGCGATGGCAGATTCAGCACCGGGACCGTGTATGGTGCCTGTTCCCCTCAACGCAGGCAAAGCCATGAGAAGGAACCCTGCATGAGCAATGCTTGAATAAGCCAGGAGCCGTTTGATGTTCTTCTGGGAAATCGCTGCAAGGTTACCGTAGATTAGCGTAGCACAGGTTACGAAAACAATCAGGTATACGACAGGGTCCCTGAGGGATGGAACTGCCAAAAACGGGTCAATAACACGCAACAAAACAATGAATCCGGCAGCCTTTGAGGCAACTGAAAGGTAGGCGGTAACGGGCATGGCTGCCCCCTGATAAACATCAGGAACCCATATCTGGAAAGGCACCACGGCAATCTTGAAACCGATCCCCACAAGCAGCAGCGCAAATGCAAACATTACAACACCTACGGAAATGTCACCACTCGCCAGCACGTCACCGAGTTGTTCAAGGCTGAACGTTCCCGAAACGCCATACGTCCAGGCGATCCCATAGACCAGAAACCCGGTGGACAGTGCGCCAAGAACTAGATACTTCACGCCTGCCTCCAGCGAGCCAACATTGCGACGCAGGAAAGCCACCAGCACGTAAAAGCCCATAGTGACGAGTTCAAGAGACACAAAAATAGTAACCAGGTCCTTGGCTGAGGCCATCCACATTAACCCCGCACATACAAAAACAGGCAGGCAATAAAACTCACCTAGTCCGGACTCTTCTTCATCCTGCGAAGTGTAGTGCTTAAAGACAGGCGCAAATTCACGTGCCATAACCAATACCAACAAAGTCGCCAGCAATGCCAATCCCTTGTAAAAAGCTGCCCATTTATCATAATAATAAATCCCCCAATACTGAAGATCATCTCCCGGCGGACATACCGAGAAAATCATCAGGGCAAGTATCACTCCCAGCCCAACCACTCCCGACATGGCTATCTTCCCTCTTGATCTCCGGCCCGAGAAAAGTTCCATGCAAAGCATCAACACGCCAAGCACCACGACGCATATCTCTAGATAATAGGGAAACATTACGTCAGAGGGCACCAAAAAGGTTAGGTATAATATTAAGGATAATATTTGGGAAAAATCCCGTAAGCAAAAGTATCACAATCATCAAAACAACCGGCAACCGGTGAGCCTGAACGAGGTCCGAAGCCTGGCTCTGCTCAATACATTCCCCCTGAAAGATTTTCCGATAGGCACGTAACATGTATACAGCAGATATCACGACCCCCCATAATGCCAGGATTGTGGCAATCTGAAGATGACCGAACCCTCGCTCACCACTAAATGCCGCAAAGAAAATAGTGATCTCTGAGGCAAAATTGGCAAACCCCGGAAGCCCGATAGAGGCAAAGGCTGCAAACCCGAAGGCGACTGCTAGAAAAGGCATGCTTCCTGCCAGCCCTCCCAGACGGGAAAACTCCAGAGTATCAAGACGCTCCCGCAAGGAGCCACAGAGAGCGAATAAAAGGGCAATCGAAATCCCATGGGCAAACATCATCAACACCGCCCCGCCCCATCCTATACTATTACAACAGGCAATCCCCAGAAAGATGTAACCCATGTGCATCACGCTGGAGTTACCCAACATCCGGTCAAGGTAACGCTGGGAAATAGTAACAAATCCAACATAGAGGATATTCCCCAGAAGGAGAACCAGCAGCAACCCTTTCCATGCCTCGAACCCCTCCGGTAAAAGAGGGATAGCAACACGAAGGATTCCGTAAAGACCGAATTTCTTCAGAACTCCCGCATGCAACATTGCCACCGGAGCCGGTGCGCTCGCGTAGGCAGGAGCAGCCCAACTATGGAACGGGAAAAGAGAAACCAGGATGCCGAACCCAACGAGCAACGGCAAAAAGATCCATTTCTGCACTTCAGCACTAAGCGGATCCTGCCCCTGAGCTGTAGCAAGCTTGGAAATATCAAAAGTCAGCCCGCCTGAGGGCGAAAGGTTGACATAAAGTGCTATAAATCCACCCAGAAGGATAAGGCTTCCGACCCCCAGATAAATGGTTATCTTCCAGGCCGTGGCGACCTTCTCCCTCCCATGACCGTAGATTCCTATCATGAGAAATGTCGGTATCAATGCCACTTCATGGAAAGCATAAAGGAAGAAGAGATCCGTGGCGCAAAAAGCCCCCAGCGCCCCTGCCGCAATGAGCATTAATGAAATATAATAAAGCTTACCACTGCCTTTACCCGGATTCTCCGGGGACATGCTGACCGCACAAAAAGTCACGATAACAGTCAGCAACACGAGCACGCCGCTCATGCCATCAACAGCAAACCCAAGAGTTAGCTCAGGATTATCAAGTAACACTCGAGCGCTCTGGAAATGCATTCCGTCACCGCCCTTGAAGAGAATTACTGCAAACACTACCACTCCAAAAATAAGGTTCGCCCATGCCGCCAGGAGCGATAACACCCTGGCAGGACCGCCACAGCCTATTGCCACGGCAACGACAATTGGAATAATGATGATGAGTTCGATGAAGGACACTTAGCCTGATGCCTATTTAAAGGTGATGGTGATAAGATAAATAATAACGACAATGCCCAAGCCAAATAAAAACGCATGACTCTGCAAGTTCCCTCCCTGCAACCCTCGTAACAACGAACCCACACCCGAGGTCAGGCGGGCACTGCCACGCACAATCAACCCATCAATGAGCAATTGATCGACCGCCTTGGCAAGATAGGCCAATCCGTCCTGCAATAATCTGACAAGGCACAGGTAAATTTCATCAATATAAAATTTGCGGGCAAACACCTCTACCTTGATGGGATCCCTGTCCCGACCGCGGTAAACCATATATCCGGCCAAAATCCCGGCAATGCCAATTACCGTCAGCACGAGCGGTAATGCTCCATGAGGATGAGGCAGGTCGTCCGGATTCAGGAACCATCCATAAGCAAACTTAAACCCGGACAAGACTGCCCCTGCTGCCAAGATCACCAAGGGCAGGCGCATCACCAAGGGCACCTCTGTTGCTTTACCGGAGGCCTGCGATCGCGCTTTTCCCAAAAACACGATGGTGCACAAGCGACTCATATAAAAAGCGGTAAGGAAAGCGGTCATTGCTCCCACGATCAGCAGCAATGTATTGTTCTGCGCTGCCGCCATAACTGCATCCTTGCTCCAGAACCCGCTGAGAGGAGGCAACCCGGCCAGGGCAGCTGTGCCTATCAGGAAAGTAATGGCTGTCACGGGCATCAACCTTAGGAGCCCCCCCATCTTCCATATGTCCTGCTCATGATGACAGGCATAAATAACAGCACCCGCCCCGAGGAACAGCAAGGCCTTGAAAAAGGCATGGGTATAGAGATGAAAAAAACCGGCATTAGAAGCCGATGCACCTAGCACATCCCCTGAATGCACAAACCCGGCAAACCCTACCGCCATCACCATGTAGCCAAGTTGTGACAATGTTGAATAAGCGAGAATCTTCTTGATATCAGACTGCTGGGTAGCCATCAACGCCGCCACCAATGCCGTTAAGGCCCCGACATGCTGGATTACGGAGGCGGCAACCGGTGCCTCAATGATGAGGAAAGTGACCTTGGCCAGCATAAAGACTCCTGCCGCAACCATTGTCGCTGCATGAATTAATGCAGAAACAGGAGTTGGTCCCTCCATCGCATCCGGCAGCCATACATGCAGCGGAACCTGTGCAGACTTGCCTACCGCCCCACAAAAAATACAGATCATCGCCCAGTTAAGGAGAGCTGGATCGAATGTCTCCCGATCAAGAACCTGTTCCAAACCAGAAAAACTAACCTCCCCAGTCGCGCCCCAGAGAAGGAGGATCCCAGCCATGAAGCCAAAATCGCCAATTCTGTTGACCAAAAAAGCTTTCTTGGAAGCCTCAGCAGCAGAATTCTTTTGGAACCAGTGACCGATAAGCAGGTAAGAACTTACACCGACGAGCTCCCAGAAGATGAACATCATCGCAAAGTTGTCGGCCAGAACTATCCCGGTCATTGAGAACATGAATAACGACAACCCGGTAAAATACCGCGCCTTGGCGGCATCATCCTTCATGTATCCCAAAGAAAAGATATGCACCAGCAAGCCCACAGCCGTCACCACAAGGATCATGCCCTTTGTTAAGCCGGTGATTTCCAGGGCTATCTTGAGTTCCAAGCCACCAACTCTCAGCCAGGTAAACGAGCCTGCTTCTCCGCTGCCGCTGATCAGGCCAAGAGTCAGCAAGAAACATACGCCCGCCGAGATCACCGACACATATGCGCTGAGAGTTGCCCTTTTTCTGGTGAAGAGCAGGATCGCTATAGCGGCAATGAGCGGAAGCAGCAGGATAATGGAAGCTATAGTCATCTTAAGCGTATCATCCTTTCATGCTGTTAAGGTCCTCAACGTGCACCGTGCAGCGCGCGCGGAACAGGGCAACGATAATGGAAAGTCCGACTGCCACTTCAGCAGCTGCCACCGCAATAACAAAAAACACCAGCACCTGTGCTTCATAACCCTCTACAGGCATCCCATTGCCGTTCCCAAAACGCCAAAAGGCAACCAGTGAGAGATTGGCGGCGCTGAGCATCATTTCAAGGCACATGAAGATAATAATGATGTTGCGCCGCATCAGAACTCCGGCAAAACCGATTGCAAAAAGCAATCCGCTTACCATCAGGTACTCGTTCAGGCTCGGCATCATTCCTGACTCCCCTCCGCCCTCCTCTGGCGCCTACTGAGCACCACCACCCCAACCGTTGCAATGAGCAAGAGAACCCCAAGCAGCTGGAGGTGGAAATTGAAATCACTAAAGACCGCTTCTCCAATCCGTTTCACATCCTGGTGCGCACCGGCATCCTCAGGCAAACCTGAAAGCCTCTGTTTTCCTGGGGCAAATCCCGCCAAAAGGATTGCCAACTGGCCCACGAAAGCTAGCACAATAATAATTCCACCCCCC
>JAAESJ010000560.1 GCA_024229495.1 Verrucomicrobiaceae bacterium
CGTGCGAGCATCTGGTTGGACTTATGACCGCTGACGCCTGCAAAAACCGGGACGGCTTCGATGCCCTGGTCCTTAAGTGCTGCGAGTACAAGTTGGCAATACCCGCCTTTCCTCCTGCCTGCCTGGGTGATGGAATCGCCCAGGAAGGCGATCTTTTCGCCATTTTTGACTGAAATTTCCCCTTTCTCTGCAGCGGATATTTTTCCGGCAGGAAGAATGAGGCATGCCATGAGGAGCGCCGGTGTGAGGGAGGATTTCAATGGATTGAGTAGGGAATGGGACATGATTTTCTGTTCGTTTTGTTTGTGAATGGAATGGCCGGGTGATGAGCGTTCAATCAAGGCGAATTGCCCTATTACTGATTATCGGTCATCTGATACATGGACTTGGCAAAGGCGTCACCAAGGCGCACGAAGAACTTGCCGCTTCCAAGGTAGTGATAAGGCCGGTCGCTGCCGACAACACACCACTCGGCAAAGCGCTTGGCCCACCCCTGGTCATAGACGCCTCGTGC
>JAAESJ010000561.1 GCA_024229495.1 Verrucomicrobiaceae bacterium
AAGCACTGACCGGTCTGCGGGCGCAGGTCTGTGTGATGCTCAAGGGGGCCCGGGGGTTCACGCAGCAGGACAAGGCAAACAAGCGCTTTCACGGTGACTATGCGCTTTGTCATGACGGGACCGGTAAGCGGTGGATCATCACTGCCTGGCAGCCCTGCCACCGGGCCTGGCAGAATGCTCCGGTTCCCTGCCTGCATTCGGATCCCGGGTTTGCCGATTGTGCTCCCGGTAAAACGGTCAGGGCACATGGACGCCTGTGGTTTTTTGAGGGTGAGGATATTGAGGGGGAACTGGCCCGCCTTGAGGCCTCGGGCTGGAAGGAACACCCGGTTTCCGATATTAGTGAGGTTTTCCCTGACCTTGAGATTCCGCCTCTGGTGCCCGGAAAGGCGGGTCCGGGAAAGAGGGTCAGGGTCAGTGATCCTAAGGATCAAAGCCCGGGAGTGTATCATGCCCTGTATCTACCCAAAGACTGGCAGCCGGGGCAGAGGTATCCGGTGATTGTCGAGTATGCCGGCAACGGTCCTTTCCGTAACCGGTTTGGTGATGTCAGCAGCGGCCTTGTCGAGGGCAGCCGGCTGGGATATGGCCTGAGTGGCGGGCGTGGTTTCATCTGGCTCTGCCTACCTTATCTCAACGGCAAGGGTGATGCCAACGTGTCCCAATGGTGGGGGGATGCACCGCTGCATGACCCGGGCCCGACCATTGCCTACTGCAAAAAAATCGTGCCGCGGGTGTGCCGGGAGTATGGCGGTGACCCCAAGCGTGTGATCCTGTGCGGCTTTTCCCGCGGTGCCATTGCCTGCAATTTCATTGGTCTTTACGATAAGGAGATTGCCGGGCTATGGAGTGCCTTTATACCCTTCAGCCACTATGACGGGGTGCGCCGATGGAACTACCCGGGCAGTGACCGGAAGTCTGCGCTGGCCCGGCTAGAGCGCCTTGCCGGGCGACCACAACTAATCCTCAATGAGCGTGGTCGGGATGGTTCCTCGTTTCTTGCCCCCACCAGGGCTTACCTTGACGAACATGGTGCCGGGCATGGGAAATTCACTTTCATGGACAGCGGCTTCCGCAATCATGATGACTCCTGGATATTGCGCCCCTCCGCGGCGCGTTTTGCCGCCCGGGCATGGCTGCGTGAGGTGATTAGCGAGCCTTAGTGCCCTTGAGGTGTTTCATTTTCCTTCGGCTTTCAATTCTGCACGCGTTTTTGCCCCGTGTTTGCGAAGGAGGGTGATGATGTCGTTTTTTGTTTTTTTGCTGTCCGGCGTACGTTCGTGTATAAAAGAGGCAGAACCTAGCGGTGTTATGCCATTATTCATTTTTCCATTCACATCCGCACCTGCGATGATAAGTAGTTCGACAATTTCCCTATGACCTGCCCCAGAAGCATA
>JAAESJ010000562.1 GCA_024229495.1 Verrucomicrobiaceae bacterium
CGGTTAGGGACAGATGACCAGGTCATCGTCGTTTCCTCTTGGACCGGATCATAACTGATATCAGTAAATCGTAGTGGAGAGGAGAGAATTTCAAATGCAAACGTTCCGGCAGCATAACGGTTCTCTGGACCCCCGTCAGGCGTGCCAGGGAAAGCTACGGTATCGTTTCCAAAACGGCCTCCTCCAACGAACGTAATGATAGGATCCTCAGTCAAACTCATTCCCGGAGTACCTACATTTCCGTTCGGTTCACCTGCACCGTATCCGCTCGCAACGATCGTATAGGGGCCCGGCTCAAGGACCAGATCCTCTTCCAAGGCAATGGTCCTGTGCGCATCACGTAGGTCCCCCTCATTGCCCGGACCAAATTCGATCTGAGCCAAAATATCAAGACCAAGATCATCATTAATTAAATCCGGTGTTCCATTGTCATCTCTTGACCACATACTGACAGTGATTGGCCGGTTCAAACCATCAGCACCACTATCGAAGGCACCAAGTTCCAGTACCCTTAACGTTTCCTCAACAATGAAGTCTAATCCAAGGGCCCCAGTATAGTTCTGGTTACCGATCGTGCCCTGCTCAATCTTGTAGGCAAGTTCCCCGGAAAATTGTGAAGAGGGACTGCTGTTCGCATCTTTCGGGTCCGTTCCCTTGGCCACTTCTTTTCCGTCCTTGTGCCCGTCTTCGTCCGTGTCGGGATTCAACGGATCAGTGCCCAAAGTAACTTCTTCACCGTCACTCAGGCCATCATCATCAGTGTCAGGTTTCAGTGGATCCGTTTCATTATCAATCTCTGTCCCGTCCTGCACGCCATCATCGTCCGTATCAGCGACCTTGGGGTTCAGACCCGTCTCAAATTCAGTCAGGTTACTGAGCCCGTCATTGTCCGGATCATCTTCAGCGTCCTCCGCCATTTCAGGGTCCAGCCCATTAGCCTCCTCCCATGCGTCAGGCATACCGTCCCCGTCCTCATCATCAACAATGACCTTGAACGAACCGGCACCGTACCGCTGCTCAGGACCTCCGTCCACGTTCCCTGGAAAAGTTCCCGCATCGCCCCAACGCGATCCTCCAACGAAAGTAATGATCCCTTCAAGGTCATTCGTGGAAAATTCCTCTGAAGGACCGATTCCCCGGTTATAGTTCTTTTCGCTCGCACCGTAACCAGTCGCAACGATGGTGTAACTCCCGGGATCAAGGACCGCAGGTTCAGTCAGAGCCTTGAAACGGTGCCCTCCTTCGAGGACCCCCTCATC
>JAAESJ010000563.1 GCA_024229495.1 Verrucomicrobiaceae bacterium
CCCGGATTCCGGGGTGAAGTTCGTGGACACCGTTTGCCAACCAACCAAGCAGCGGCAGGATTCCGCAGAGGCATTGGCGGTGAAATCAGACGTGATACTGGTCGTTGGCGGTAAAAACAGCAACAATACCCGTGAATTGGCGCGAACCTGCCGGAAGGTCTGCCAGAGGGTGCACCATATTCAGGGTCCTAAGGATGTGCAGATGGAGTGGATCAGTGATGGGGATACGCTCGGTATCACGGCAGGAACATCCACACCTGATGAATTAATCAATTCAGTTGAGAACAAGGTGAAGACGTTTTGCCAATGATTGAACACGGAGGCAGTGGACCTGAAATAATGGTGAATTCTTCAATGGGACTGAAGGGGCCTGCCTGTTTTTTTCAGAATGCCGGTGCACTCTGCCGCGGGGATAAGCAGTTGCTTGCCTTCTGGATCAGGGAAGGGCGCAGGGATTCCATTCCGGTGTGCATGGTTCTCATTATATTGGGATGCGGTCTCTACGGATCGGTTATCGGTTTCAGGCAGGGTCCGGAAATGACTTGCTATGTGGCTCTCAAGTTACCCGCGATTATTTTTCTGACCCTGTGCGTCAATGGTTTGCTTAATGGGCTTCTCGGTCTGGTCCTAGGCAGCGAAATCGGCTTACGCCAGAGCCTCAGGTTCCTGCTAACCGGCTATGCCATCATGGGCCTTACCCTCGGTGCACTCAGTCCCGTCATCCTTTTCATTAACCTCAATATGCCCGGGCCAAGTGCAGACGGTGCCTTGGTAGGGCATGCAGCAACGCTCCTGCTCCATACAGCAGTGATCGCCATGGCGGGGATATTGGCTCATGTCCGCCTGCTTTCCTGCGTCCGTGAATTTGCTGCAACACGAAGTGCGGGAACGCATACCTTCATGGCATGGATTCTGGGGAACCTTTTTGTGGGTGCCCAGATTTCATGGAACCTGCGACCTTTCTTTGTTTCCCCCGGACTTGATGTCGAGTTTCTCCGTCCGGATCCCTTTAACGGAAATTTCTATGAAGCGGCCTTCCGGGCCTTGCAGAGCCTTTCTCTTCTCTAATTATCTCAACCCTTATAACCACTGCTATCATGAACGACGAAAATAAAGATGAAATACAAAGTGCTCCTCTTGATCACAGGCAAGGGGAGAGGAGTTATTCCGGGAAAGTATATGAACCCCTGGAGGGTGGGTATAATTTAGCAAACCTGATTGGCTTCCTCCTCAAGAAACCCCTGGCAATCATCAATGATCTTGAGGCGCAAAAGAAACCGGGTAGAGTGATTTTTCCCCTGATCCTGATATCAGTTGCCTGCCTTGCTGTTTTTGGCCTGGTGGTGGGAACCTTTTCTTCCCAGAAGATAGATGATATTCAGATCTGGGCTGCACCGTTGAAGATCGTCGGAGGACTGCTCTTCAGTAGCCTATTGTGCCTGCCGAGCCTTTACATTTTTTCCTGTCTGGGAGGCGTAAACGCCAGATTTCAAACAATCACCGGCGTGCTCAGCGCGTTTATCGCGCTGTCGGGACTGCTGCTGATAGGGTTTGCCCCGGTGGTCTGGCTTTTCAGTGTCTCAAGCAATTCCGCCAGTTTTCTTGGGGGGTTGCTCATTTTACTCTGGGTTGTCTGCGTCGGGTTCGGATTTATGCTGGTATTGAGGGCAGGACGTGCCCTGGGAATGAGCAACATCAGTCACGTCATCATTTGGTGCCTTGTTTTCCTAGTTGTCACCCTGCAAATGACAACCACCCTGCGCCCAATCGTGGGAGATGATGGAAGCCTGTTCAATTTTGAGGAAAAGAAGTTTTTTCTCAGGTATTGGGGCGAACAGGTAATGCATGATGTGCGACCAGAAAATAAACGTGATCCTTTAGAATAAAATTTTCGGTGTAAACGCGTGTATCCCGCCAGACATGACCGGCGGAAATGCAAAAACCAATCCTGCCATGATGAATAATCTGAAATCAACCTTTGCCTCGGCCGTCATATGCATCCTGCCCCTCATTCTGCTGGGATGTATTGATTTTAGCGGAGGGCCTGACACAGATAATATTGAAATTATTGGTGAAGAGAAGTCACCTAACGGCAAGCTCATCGCCACAAGTTTCTCCTGCTCCGGTGGAGGGGCCGCTGGTTACTTTTATTTCAACGCAAGTCTGCGGAAAGCGGACGAGAAACTGGACCAACGTGCTGGTCTTCTGGGGAAGCACAAGACGTGGAAAGCCTTCACCGATATTGAGGTGAAGTGGATTGACAATAAGAACCTTGAAGTGTCCTACAAACAGTTTGAATCACCTGACTACAAGGAGAATAATGCCATCAAGGTGGAATCCAAGCATGGGATTAAGATTCACTACGTGGTCAAAAAAGGAAAGCCGTGAAATGAAACAAATACTAATGACTACCTTTGCGAACGTAAAAATTGAAATAAAAACCGCCTTGAGACTCCTGTATTTACTGGCACATCTCTCCACTTCCCTTTTTGTCACTGGCTGTGGATTTTCGAGTAGCGGCACCTACACCATTACTACAGATAGTGACTGGTTCAAAAAGGAGATCAACGGCCGCACAATAGTGTGTCGGAATTGGATTATCACCGTTGACGACAAGAAAATCCCTATTGAGAAAAAGAAGTCGACCATCAGGATCGACACCGCCGTCTCGGGAAAGGTGGACGTCTTTGTCAACGGAAAGCAAGTCCACGACGAGTGACCGTGATTGCTCTTGGTTGTGTCAGCCTTGTTATGGGGTTTCTCCGTTTTAAAGTGTTGATGTTAGAATATCTGGCCATTTATCGGGAAACTTCATTAATATCAATTTCTTGTGCGGATATGGAATGCAGCCATAATATTCTAGCACTTGATGCTTTTGTGCTTCCGGGATTCCTGAAACCTGCATTTTGCCATGAAGAAAAAACCGTTTATCGCCATTGTCATCGCAGCCTGTGCGGCTGTCATTGTGACCCAGTTCATCAGGAATGCCGACCTGGCTGACCAGGTTGAGAAGCTGAACCGGGAAGTTGCGGGATCGATCGGTGATACCACTCAGGGTGGATCGGGACTTTCCGGGATGCGCACTTCCGGGGGAAAAGGAAATGCAGAGGAGAGTGTCACGGAGCCTGACAACAACAAAGAAGAAAGCGGAGGGGTTTCTCTTCGGCAAATCCTTGCCAATCCTGATCCCCTGGCCCGGATCGAATTGTTGCTTTCATACGTGAGGGGTATCAAGAAGGAGGATATTCCTGATGCGCTTTTTGCCTTGCAGGAAAGTGCCCCGGAATGGGATCCCCACATGCGAATGGCCGTGGATTTACTTTTAACTCGCTGGGGAACACTGGATGCCGAGGGGGAACTGGCCTACACCCAGAGCATGAAGAACAGGAAAAGGGCCGGCCAGGCATCCATGCAGGTATTGAGGGTTTTGGCTTCCCAGGATCCCGAGAAGGCCAAGCAATGGTTAACCACCTTAACCGATAACCCTGAGGCGAAGAATGGCTGGATGGGGCATTTCTATGCCGGAACCGTTGCCACGGAGTGGGTTCGCCAGGATCCCGAGGCCGCCCTTTCCTGGGCCAAAAGTCTGCCCGACAGTCAGCGGCGGGGTGCCTTGGGCGGAGCGCTCGAGACGATAGCCGCGACCAACCCGGTGCAGGCGGCAGAGTTTGCAATGGATCTTGATCCCGGGAAAGAGCGCTCCGAGGTGATTGGTAAAATCGCCGAGTCCTGGGCTGAGAGTGCTCCCAAGGAAGCCCTCGATTGGGCAATGACCCTGCCGGGGGAGGACGGGGAAGCCGCCATCGGGCAGGCTATCTCCGGCTGGGCGGAAGTAGATGCCCCCGCTGCTGCCGCCTTTGTGGATGGAATACCCGTCGAAGAGCGTAGCGACAGCCAGATTCGTGAGGTTGCCAACCGCTGGGCCAGCCAGGAGCCCGCTGCCGCTGCCCAGTGGCTGGATAGCCAGCCGGACGGACGGGGCAAGACCGATGCCATGGGGCATGTGGTATGGAACTGGACCAATGCGGACCCACAGGCGGCTTCCGCCTGGTTGATTGAGCAGCCTGCCGGCGATGCCCGGGACCGGGGAATCGGTGCCCTCTCCAAGGCCACCTTTGACAGTGATCCAGCCGCTGCTGTGATCTGGGCGGCTGAGATTTCCAATGAACAGACACGCACGGCGAGTCTTCAGCGCGGAGTGCGCGGATGGCTGGAACGCGACCCCGAGGCAGCCCGGCAGTGGCTGAATACCACGGATGCCATCAGTGCGGAGGAAGCCAGCAAGTTCCAAGAGGCGCCGCGTCGGGAAAGGGGCAAGTAACCAAGTTGCTTCTTGGCGAAGGGATCCATTATTGGGTTATTTTCAACCAGCGCCGGGTTACTTTCCCGGCTTCCCGTGACCTTTGGGATTGTGCCGGAGAGGCTGGATTGTTTTTTGAATCACTGCCTGGCCGCGCCGGATCGTGAGTGGGATCGGCGCTTTGCCAACCCGGCTGATCAGGGCCAGGCCGTAATGCACTCCATGATCAATTTTCATTCCGGCTACCTTCATGACGACATCTTTCTCTTTAATACCGGCCTTGCCGGCAGGTGAGTCGGGACGAACCTTGATCACTAGTGCTTCATCTCCCTGGCAATCGACCGTGATACCAATCAAATAATCCTGCCGGTCCTCGTCGGAAAAAACCCTGGCAAAGGCATCGCGCATGTGATCAACGCGTATATGACGGGAGGTATTGATTGCTGTTGATATCTTCACGTGAACGTGGGCGATCTGTTCACCGTGAGCATTAAATACCGGTCCGCCTGAGTTGCCCGGCCCGATGTCAGCCCTGATGATTTGAATTTGTGTGCCGCCACCACAACTCTTCCGGTCAATTGTCCCGTGAATGATGCTGTGCCTCCTTCCTGACGGATTTCCAATCACCATCACTTGTTGTCCCTTGGATACCTTCTCG
>JAAESJ010000564.1 GCA_024229495.1 Verrucomicrobiaceae bacterium
AGTCAGTTGTCCAAACAAAACAGGATGCCCGTGCACTACTCTATCACGCTGGGTTGACCTGCGACCCGAAAGATAAAGCTGTGTCTTGGATCGGACTCGATGATAAATTGCACCGGACAAATGAGATCACGAAGCCCGCAAAGCCTGTGAAGGTGAGGCACCGTACAATTGCTCTGGAAACTGAGAACGGAGGCCTCGCAATCTTCCCGCCACCGCATCGTTATTTCTACCCACTTGATGAAGCTTACAACCTTGGCTTCACTTGGCGGGGAAATGATTTCATGAATAAAGTTTCAGGATTCGGTATTGGTATTCGCCAGGATCTCAAAGGAGATAATCGTTGGGTTCCCTGGTTCAATGCACCGCCCGGAACCCAACAAGAGTTAGGAATTTTCTGGCTCCCGTCAACTAACAGGGGCAATAAGCTCTTTGACCGTGTCAAAGCCTATACGAATGGGGACCGGTTCCCTGTGATACCCGGGCATAAGAAATTTACCAGCCACTACCACATTGAGCACACAACGCGCCTCCTTGAATTACGTGAAAAATGGCAGGATTCGACTTCTCCCGAAGTGATAAATACTTCGCGACGAAAGGGACAAGACTGGCGCTATTCCTTAACGAAACCATCCAAGCAATGGATGCAACCCTCATTCGATGATAAAAAATGGAAGAAGGGACAGGGTGGGTTTGGCAAGGAGGGAACGCCTG
>JAAESJ010000565.1 GCA_024229495.1 Verrucomicrobiaceae bacterium
CATACTGGGAGAGATCCTCGTTTCTTGATCGAGATGGAAGGACCTGGATTTCCGAGAAGTACGATCCCTAAAGCCATGTTGTCGACTTCAAATGAGCCGATACCAGTGGTCAAGGCACTGAAGAGTAATTCCGAACTGGCAGCGGTCGGCAGGGAACATTTCGTGAGGCTGGGGTGTGCCCAGTGCCATGATGATATCAAGGTTGCCCCGAGGGAATACACAAAGATGGCAGATCTGGATGTCGACAAGGGTTGTCTTGCCGGGCAGGAAGGAGCACCGATCTTTGACTTGGACGATAAGCAGAAAGGCTTAATCAAGGCGGCATTACCGGGGACGGGGGAAGAAAGTTTAAGTGACCGGCAGATGGTGGATAAGACCCTGGTTTCCTTCAACTGTATTGCATGCCATGAGCGTAAGGGGCTGGGAGGCATTGCCCCGGAACGCAATTCCTACTTTACCGGAACCCGCGAGGCCCTAGGGAACCAGGGAAGGATTCCGCCGCCCTTGACGCACGTGGGTGCCAAGTTGACCGGGTCATGGTTGACGGAGGTATTGCTGCGCGGTGGCAGACAACGCGAATACCTCAATACCAGAATGCCCATTTTTGGAGAGTCCAACGTGGGGCACCTTGTCGAGGAGTTTGCAAAAATCGACAAGCTCGAGGAAATCGCATACCCGAAAATCACCAACATCAGGGAATCAAAGAGCGCGGGATATGAGATGCTGGGGTCCACAGGCCTGAGTTGCATTGCCTGCCATGATTTCAATGGTCAGAGATCCGGTGGCGCCGGGGCACTTGAGCTCATTCATGTTACCAAGCGCCTGAAGAAAAACTGGTTTCATCTCTATATGCGCCAACCCTCGCGGTTTCACCCCACTGTCATCATGCCCAGTTATTGGCCTGGCGGGCAGCCGGTTCGCAGGGAAGTGCTGGGAGGGGATACCAACCGGCAGATTGAGGCGCTTTGGGATTACCTTTCGGATGGATCCCGGGCCAAGACGCCCAAGGGGCTCTCGCGACAGTCCCTGCATATCCGTGTTGCCGATGAAACGGTGATGTGCAGGGGGCGGGGCACTGCCGGCTACCGGGGTATTGGTGTTGGTTATCCTGAGCGCATCAGTCTGGCCTTTGATTCCGAGCAGATGGCCCTGCGTCAGCTCTGGAAAGGGGACTTTGCCAGTATCAATCACGGCAGTTTCCATGCCCGTGGCGGTGACCGCGTGAATTTTCCTGTAGGCATTCCCTTCCATCGTCTTGCGTCCATGGATGCCCCATGGCCCTACAAGGGAAAGACCAATTATCAGTTTCCTCAGGATCACGGCTATCAGTATCGTGGTTATTTCCTCACTCCGCAGAAGAGGCCGACCTTTATGTATCGTTATGGTGAGGTCGCCGTGGAGGATTTCTTTGAGGACGTCCTTGATGGCAAGGGAGAGGCGCTTTTCAAGAGGACGCTGAGCTTTTCCGCACCTGTCGCACAGCAATCCTTTTTCTTTCGGCTGGCGTCGGGGAAGCAGGTATCCAGCTCGGGTGCCGGGCAGTGGCAGGCGGATCGCCTGCGCCTGCATGTTCCGCAAGGGAGCAAAGCCCTTGTCAGGGATGGTGACCCGAAGGACCTGCTACTTGAACTGACCTTACCCAAGGGGAAAACCATATTAAAACTGGAATACCGATGGTGAATATTTTCTCGAGAAACAATACTGCCTGCGGCCTTGGGATTTTCCTTAAGGTAAGTCTCTTTTTTTTGCTGACTTTGCCGTTAGGTGTCTTCGCCCAGGACTTGGGCGCGATGTGGGG
>JAAESJ010000566.1 GCA_024229495.1 Verrucomicrobiaceae bacterium
CCCTGTTCGGCGAGTGCAAGCGGCAGGTGCGGGGTGGGGGCTCCGTAGTGACTGACAAGGGTAAGGAGATGATCGAGGGCCTTCTCCTTTTGTTCGTTGCGGTCATGAGCGACTGCCAGTTGAATAAGTGCGGTATCCAGGTTCGGCTCGATGGTGACTTTGCGTTTGTTATTCTGCTTGCCCTCAAACTTCACTCTTACCGCGACAAATTCCTCAAGCGGCTTGATGCATTCCTGCCATTTTTCCTGACGGAACAGGCAGTCGCCGACGACAAAGGACAATTGCGCAAAGAGCCGGCCCTCGGGTTTCTTTGCAAGCAGTGGGCCTGCACTGGCCAGTGCCTGGGGCCATCGTCCTGCCAGGTGGTGAACCTGTGCGATGCGCAATTGTGCGGCTGGCACATTGGTGTGATCCTTGTGGGCATTGATGAATTGGGTGTAGGCTTTGGTTGCCTCATCACCGCGATTGAGAAGGAACATGTTTTCTGCGCGGATGAAACGTGCATCACCTGCGAGCTCTTGGTCAGCAAACTTGGCGATGAACCTGTCGGCTGCCTGCAGGCTGCCGTTAAAGTCCTTCAACTTGTGCAGGCAGGTGGCGTTCTGAGCCATGGCCTCGGCCATCTGGCCGAATTTTCCACGTTGCTCTACGCGTAACAGGGTTGCTGAGGCGGCTTTCCAGTCCGGCTCCTTTTTACTCATCAGGGCGTTGGCGAGGTCAAAATCCAGGTCGTCAATAATGGGCAATTTGGTAAATTCCCTGCGCTTGACGGCTTCGCTGAGAATTTGTGCCGCCCGGTCAAAATTGTCCCTGTGGGAAAATACCCGCGCCCACCAGAGATTGGCCTTGGCGGCGATCACGTCCTTGCCGGGTGAGAGCTGGGAAAACTGCCTGTCAGCCTTGTTGTATTCCTCACGTGCCAGGAGGCTGCGGCCGATGTAGAATTTGGCATCATTAACATGCGGGGCGGGTTTGCCCTTGGCGTCGGGTTTTGCCTGTTTGAGGTATGCCTCGAGGTCGATTTGGGATGGCTCGAATTTTTTCAGCAGGAAACGGGTGATGCCAAGACGGTATTGGCACTCTGCGGCGTCGTTGCCGGTCATTCCAGGGAGTGCCGCGGCAAAGGCGGGCTCGGCCTTGTCAAACTGCTTCAAGCTGGTGTGACAGTCGCCAAGCAGATAGGCAGCCCGTGTTTTCCAGGCGGGGTTTGCGGCGAGGCCGGACACTTTCGTTAATGCCGTTATGGCCTCAGCAGTATTTTTAGCCTGTTCAGGTTCGGGTTTATTCCCGGTGATGGCAATCTGGTAGAAGGAGAAGCCGCGCTGGTAGAGCCCGCGTGCAGCCTGGTCGGGTTGAGGGCTTGAAGCCAGCAGCTTGGTGGTCCACTCGGCGACCTTGGTCCACTCTGATTTGCCGAAGGCGATATCGCAAATCGCGGCCATTGCAGCAGTCCTGAAGGCCGGTTTTTTCAGCTTGTTGAGCTGCGACATGAAGAGTTGGCTAGCCTCATCCTTTTTCGTGCTGTGTAGCATGCATTGTCCCTGCAACATGATGATGTGTTCACGGTCAATGGCCTTGTCCAGCCCGGGCTTAGCCAGCAGGGCCGAGAAATGTGGAATGGCTTTCTCGTATTGTTTCAACGCATACTGGCTCAAGCCCAGTCCACGGCGTGCGAGATCAGCTTTCGGGTGGTTAGCATGCTTTTGCAGGAATTCCTGAAACTGGGTAACGGCTACCGGATAGAGCTTACGATTGTAAGCGGCATTGGCGACGAAATACGGTTCGAGGGCGGGGTCGTCCTGAGCCGATGCCTGCAACGGGAGGATTCCCACGAGTGCCAGCAGGATGCAGGAAAATCTTTGAGTGCCCCAAGAGTATATTGTCATCAAGGTTGTGTGTGTCTTGCCGGGTTGAAAGCAGCCCTTTCCCAAGGGCAAGCCTCTAATATACAGGTTATATTCAGTAGACTGTGAAAATTAATCTCCAACAACAAGCATCAAATACAATGTCTTTAGCAACGGGAATCTCATTGGTTACTTCCGAATGTTTTTTTTTAAAAAAACTCAGATAATATTGGATTGCCTGATGCAACATAGGGGTGGCAGATGCAGTTGGCGGCGGAGGCAATCATGAGCTTTGTCGCCGGCCCTTATTCTTGGTAGTTTTTCAGTATCAACACGCGGTTGTTCCAGCTGTCACAAATCCACAGGGAACCGTCAGGAGCCACGGCCACGCCGTGTGGTCTGTTGAGCTTGACCTCAGGTTCGGCACCGCCACCGAGGATGGTGGACACGGTCCTGGTTTCCGGGTTGTAAAGACGAATGAGATGGTTGTTGTCATCGGCAATGATGACGTTGTTTTCCCTGTCCAGGCAAAGGTGCTTGGGGCCTGAGAACTGGGCTTGTCCTGCAGGGCCGTCGCGGGTTCCCTTTTTCCCGGATCCGGCCAGTGTGAAGATGCGACCGTCGGGGTGAACGACCCGCAGGGCGTTGCCCCCACGCTCTAGGATGTAAAGGTTGCCCTTGGTGTCCAGCACTGAGGCACGGGGGTCGGTAAGCGGTTGGGCGATTGCTTGTTTCCCGGTTTCGGGCTTCCCCTTTTTTCCGTTCCCTGCGAGGGTTCTGATGATGCCGGTTTCCAGATTGATGCCGCGTATGCGCTTGTTATGGATATCGGCAATGAGGAGTGTTTTTTCATCGGGAGAAAGACTGATGGATATGGGGTCGGCCAAATGCGCTTTCACCGCGGGGCCGCCATCTCCGCCAAAGCCTTTCTTGCCGGGAACACCCGCGATGGTGGAGACAAGGTTTGTCTTGCCGTTTATTTTGCGGATCAGGTTGTTGCGGGTGTCCGATACGTAGATATCGCCGCTGGATGTGCGGACAAGATTGTGCATGCCGTTGTAGACGGCATGTTTTGCTGACATGCCGTCACCGGCATAACCTTTTTCCCCGTTTCCTGAAAAGAGGACCAGCTTGCCGTCCGCCTTGAGCAGTTGAATGCGTCCGCCGCCGTATTCGGCAATATAGGCGTTGCCTTTTTTATCGAAGGCGATTCCAAAGGGATTCTTTATCTGGGAGGAGTCCAATACAATTTCCAGGCTGGGTTTTGCCTGGAGTAAGAGGGGCAGGCAGGCCAAAATGATCGCGGCGGTCGATATTTTCATGGCAGGAGGGTAGGTTGACTTTATTTCCCCTCGGTCACCATGGGGAAGTCGTCGGTGCGGAAGGGGGTGACGGGCAGGGTGACTGCCCCGTCCCTGCCGTAGAGGGTGCAGTCCGGGTTGTTTGCCCAGGCGTAGCGGACCGCGACGGGGTCCTTGACGCTTTCGGCCCAGAGCTCAACCTGGCTTTTCCCCTTGATGCGGGCCTCGGCCCAGACGAATTTCCTGTCCTCACCACAGATAGCGAATCCCTTGGGATTGTTGGTGTCGAAGCTGTAGAGGCCTCCGCTTATCTTGTCGAAAGACAAGGTGGCCTTGTCGCCCTGAACCTCCATTGACTTGAAGCGTGGGCTTTCGTGGGGAATTTTCATGCCGTAGTCCCTGGCAAGGGCTAGGCGAGCCAGGCGACGCCCGGCGATCTGCTTGTTTCGTGGATGGATATCACGCCCCTCGCCAATATCGATGATAACGGCCTGTCCGACGTTTGGCAGCTTGTCCAGGGTCAGGGTCTGGGCTTCCCGGAGTTCGGGCCAGGAATCCTCCTCGGGGTGCGGATTCTCGGCGCGGAAGTCAGCCAGTTGCACCCAGTAGAATGGAAAGTCACCCTGCTTCCAGTCATCCCGCCAGTTCTGGATCATCAACGGGAAGACCGTGCGGTAAGCCTTGGCCCTGCTTGAGTTGTTCTCTCC
>JAAESJ010000567.1 GCA_024229495.1 Verrucomicrobiaceae bacterium
AACGCTTCAATAGCCTCATTACTCATCAAATCAAGCTGTTTTTGCACTTCAATTTCAACCGGAAGACCGTGAGTATCCCAACCAGCCTTCCTCTCAACAATGTGACCTTCCATTGTCTTCCATCGACAAACCATGTCCTTGAATAGACGAGAAATCACATGATGAATTCCTGGTTTCCCGTTTGCGGTAGGAGGTCCTTCAAGGAAGGTGAATGGTGTAGCACCGTCTCTGCGCGCCTCAATGCTCTGAGCGAATGTGTTCTCATCGCTCCAGATTTGCATTAGGCTAGTTTCTAGGGAGACCGGGTCAAGGTCTCCAGCGGGTTTAGGCGCGGCCATCGAGTCTTCGACCTGTGTTTCCTTCTTGAACGTGAGGGAGTCGCCCAAGGGGCGATTAGTATTGTTTGCAAGGATTCAAAGAGTATCGGCCCCGCATTAGACCTGATGGCAGAGTCGATTCAGTTGGATGTGGGGGGGATGACCTGTGATGGTTGTGCTAGTAGAGTCCGCGATGCCATCGAGGGCGTATCGGGTGTAGATTCAGCAGTGGTCTCTCATGAACAGGG
>JAAESJ010000568.1 GCA_024229495.1 Verrucomicrobiaceae bacterium
CACTCCACTGGATTTGGCTATACGATACGAGAGACTCAGTATCGCTGATCTGCTTCGGACACAGGGCGCTAATACTGGAACGATCCATGGTGTTGCCAGGAATGGGTACCTTGCCAGTGTTCAAGCACATCTGGATGCAGGCGTGGATATAAATGCTAGAGACCAGAACGGATCAACCCCCCTACACTGGGCGGCACGATACGGACAAAAGCAAGTCGTCGAACTGTTAATTAACAAGGGCGCCGATGTTAACGCGAAGGATAACAGCGGGAGCACCCCTCTGGATCGTGCCACTCAAGGCAACCATGCTGATATTGCTGGTCTGCTTCGTGCACAGGGCGCTAATACTGGAACGATCCATGTTGTTGCCAGGAATGGGTACCTTGCTGGAGTTCAAGCGTATCTGGATGCAGGTGTGGATATAAACGCAAGGGATCAGAACGGATCAACCCCACTACACTGGGCGGCTCTGGAGGGGCATAAAGAGATTGTTGAGTTATTAATCAACAAGGAAGCAGACGTTAATGCCAACGACAACACTGGCAACACTCCACTGGATTTGGCTATACGATACGAGAGACTCAGTATCGCTGATCTGCTTCGGACACAGGGCGCTAATACTGGAACGATCCATGGTGTTGCCAGGAATGGGTACCTTGCCAGTGTTCAAGCACATCTGGATGCAGG
>JAAESJ010000569.1 GCA_024229495.1 Verrucomicrobiaceae bacterium
CCTGATGCGGCGCCTAACAGGCGACCAAGCGAGGCGGGATGACAGGCGGTGAGCGCAACACCCTCGCACTCCTTACCCTGACCTATGACCAATAATTCATGGTCAGTTGTTCGGGGGCCGATAGTCACCAGCCACTGTTCCCGTTATAATCTTCGGTGGATTTTGTAATTGGTCGGTTAGTTGTGGGGTGTTAGGGTTTTGGGATGAGAATGATAATTCCTTTTCTGGCATTCTGTTTAGTCGCCACTTGTAACGCAGAGCTAAGAACATGGACCGCTGTTAACGGGAATGAGATAGAGGCTGAGTTTGTATCTAACGAAAAAGGAATCGTTAAACTTAAGCTAAAGTCAGGCAAAGTCTTTGAGGTTCCTGCTAACAAGTTATCCAAGGAAGATAATGAGTTTATTATAAAGATTCCTTCTGCTGATTCGGAAGAAGTGAAACCTGTAGAGATTGACGCTATCGCTAGCATAGCCAAGGAGTGGAAAGAAAGGGTGGAGTCACGGAGAAATGATGGTGATCGCTATTATTATGAAAAGGGAACGGATACGCTCTATAGCGGGAAATGTTATAAAGTGGAGGGCAGGCCGGAGGGCTATATTGAGGGAACCATCAAGGATGGCCGGTTTGAGGGTATTTTTACCATCTATCGTCCGAGTGGCTCAAGGATGGGAGCAATCCGCTTCAAGGCCGGTGAGCAGATCGAGGGATCTGAAAAATGGTGGAATGACAAGGGGGAGCCGGTGGAAGACCGGATGCAAACCCTGGGCAAGGAGGAAGCTAAGGAGATAAAGAATCAAGTAAGGGTAGTAAAATCAATGAATTCCGTGAAAGTTGTCGCATATGCCCTTCACACTTATGCCAAGGACTTTGACGGGCGATTTCCTGCCAGCTTGGAGGATCTGGTTCCCGACTACATGGATGAACCCAAGGGGTTCTTGAGCATGGAGTGTGCGGATGGCAGTCGCAAGCCCTGGCATTACGTGGCGGGGTTCACGACGGAAAGCGATGCCGGCAAGGTCATCCTTTATTCCCCGGAGCCGATTGAGGGCAAGTGGCTTGTCGGGTTTGTGGATGGCAGTGTTACCAGCACGATGGAGGAGGATAAATTACGAGCTTTAGTCAAAGATGTGAAGCTTCCCTCGGGAAAAGGTGATTCGTCATCTACAGGTCCCCGGGGAAATTCGACCAATGCCCTTGTGGCTCAGCTTGTCTCGCTTTCCCCGGGGGGCAATGAACTCAAGGTCGAGCACGACGGTCAATCAAGGCGGCTGATGATTACGGCACCGAAGACATTGGATAGCCAGGGTCAGTACCCGGTGCTTTTTTGTTTTCATGGAGCGGGCGGAAAAGCCGACGGCCAAAGCAGAAGATGGAGTCCGCATGCGGACAGGCGCGGGCTCATTGTCATCAGTGCGGAGGCGGTTCAGCCGCTTGCCAAATGGAACTTCCGGGACGGGTTCCATGCCGAGGAGCATGATGACGTGGGATTTGTCCTGAAGGTGACTGAGGCCCTCATTGCGAGCAATGTGGTTGATCCCGGGGCGGTTTATGCAACCGGGCATTCCAGTGGGGGATTGTTCTGTTATCGCTTGGCCAAGCAAACCGATGTGTTTGCGGCATTATCCCCGATGAGCTGTGGCATGGTCGAGGGAGCGCATGACCCGGATGCCAAGACAAACCCTGTGCCGATCCTGCAGGTAATAGGCGATCAGGACAAGAGCTACAAGGGATCGTCTAATCCCAAGGTCACGATGTATTCAGCGGCAAGGCGCATGGAAGTCTGGCGCAAATTCAATCAATGTGCTGCCCGGCCCGAGATCACAGATCAAGGCGGGGAGATTGAGGTTCATACCTTTGCCAGCCCATCCGGGATGGAGGTGGTTCTTTGCAAGGCTAAGGGACAAGGGCATTTTCTCAGGAGTGACCTCAGGGATAAGGCCGATTCTCTGGCCCTGGACTTCCTGCTCAAGCACAGGAAGAGCTGATTGTTTTCCAGGCAAGGCGGCCTGAAGACTTTGATTTTTTCCTGCTGGTTTCCGGTGGATAGTCATAAGCTCCCCGGCTTTTGGAAGTCACGATCCTATACAGCAGTCTATACCCCCTGGCCTGAAGGGCGCAGCTGGATATCACCGGTTTCAACGTGTTCCGGGGCCTGCAGGATATGCAGCACTGCCGCGGCAATGTCGGCCGGGGTCAGCATGACGATGTCTTCCCGAAGTGTCTCGAGTTTTTCCTCACTGCCCTTGAAGTAGAGGTCAAGCAGCGGGGTGTCGACAAAGCCCGGCGAGATGGTGGCCACTCTCGTCCGGCTGCCGGCGGCCTTCAACTCGTAGCGCAATGCCTCGGTGACCGCACGCACGGCAAACTTGGTAGCTGCATAGAAGCCACCACTAGGGGGAACGCGGTGGCCGGACATGCTGGAGAGGTTGATGATATGCCCGCCCTTCTGGGCATCAAACATCGGAAGTGCCAGCTGAGTGCACCGGGTCAGGGCAAGGACATTGACCTCGAGCAACTCGCGGAAATGGTCGGGGTCGCCGTCGATGATGGGTGCCCTCGGCGCGATGCCTGCGTTGTTGATGAGGATATCAATGCGCTCACCGGTCCGGGCGAAGAGGCGCTCGATTTGTGCCATGTCGCGCAGGTCGGCGGTGATTGCTTCCCCGCCGGTTGCTTCTGCCAGCTCCTTGAGCGCTGTCTCATTGCGGCCGGTGAGAATCACCCGGGCACCCTCGCCGGCCAGCATACGGGCACAGGCGGCACCGATGCCGCTGGAGGCTCCGGTGATGAGTGCGCGTTTGTCTTTTAAGCTCATTTTTTCGTGTCCGGGCGGGTGAAGATTTTGCGGTGGATCCGGTAGATACGTCCCAGTTCCTTGATAGGCTCCTCGTGGTCATCGACGCGCAGGTCGCGGAACCGGTCGTTGTCACCGCCATAGCCCCAGCCCTCGCGGACTATCAGCAGGGCGGCGGACTGCTTGCCACGCCGGTCGCCACCGGCTTCCTGTCCGGCGGCAAGCGCATTGATCAGGCGTTGGGCGAGGGGTGCCTTGCCGGCACTGCCGGTGAAGGACTCAGCCATTGCCGTAATGACTTCCTCTCCTGCCAGGAGATTGCCTTGTGCGGTGAAGTTCTTGCCGCTTTTGCCACCTGCCCATGGAAAACACCCCTTGCCGGTGAAATTGGCCGAGCGCCCGTCGGCACTGATGATGCCAATCTGGCGCTTTTCCCGGGCCGGGTCATCGGCGGTCAACAGGGTGATTGCCTCGGTGGGGGATTTCCCTTGCTGCAGAAGTTTGAGGCCGCGCGGCCCGTAAGTCACGTTGGCAAAGGACTGTGTGGCAACAGCTCCGACACCGGCCCTGGCCCACGGCACCACAGAGCCGACTGCGATGAATTTACTCTGCACTGCTACGCCGATCTCCCCGGTTTCCGGGTCGCAGGCGGCAATGGAGAAGGTTGCCACCGGGACAGGGCGCAGGGAGTCCCCGCTAAGGGCGCAAAGCGCCAAGTGCAGAAGGAAGTGGAGCATACCTCTCAAGTTCTACTCCCGTAGCGCGGATCTGTCGAGGAATCGGATTCGTTTGGAAACTGCGTGTTCGTGGGTTACTTTACCCGCTTCTGATGCCTAATACCTTTGGACACAGCTTCCGCATTACCACCTTTGGTGAATCCCATGGTGGTGGTGTCGGCGTGGTGATTGACGGAACACCTGCGGGGATTGCCATCAGTGTTGAGGAAATTCAGGCCGAGCTGGATCGCCGCCGGCCGGGGCAGAGCGAGATTGTCACCCCGCGTGATGAAAAGGATCGCGCTGAGATTCTGTCCGGGACTTTTGAAGGCGTAACCATCGGCACCCCGGTTATGATCCTGGTGGGCAATGAGGATGCCAGGCCCGGGGCCTACGATGAGATGAGGGAGAAATACCGTCCCTCTCATGCGGATTACACCTATGAGGCCAAGTATGGAAACAGAAACTGGCAGGGAGGTGGCCGTGCCTCGGCGCGGGAGACGATCGGCAGGGTTGCTGCCGGTGCCCTGGCGGTAAAGGTGATGCGTGAGTGCTTTGCGGAGAACCTTGAGATTGTCGGCCATGTTAGTGCGGTCCAGGACATCGTTGCCGATGTGGACCTGGCGCAACTCACCCGTGAGTGCGTGGAGTCCAATATTGCCCGGTGTGGTGACCCGCAAGCCGCCGAGCGCATGATCGAGAGGATCAAGGAGGCCCGGGCGGAGGGCAACTCGTTGGGAGGGGTGGTTGAGTGTGTCATCCGGGGGGTTCCTCCCGGCCTTGGTGAGCCGGTCTTCGACAAGCTGGAAGCAGAACTTGCCAAGGCAATGATGAGCCTGCCGGCAAGCAAGGGATTTGAGATTGGCTCGGGATTTTCGGGGACACTGATGACCGGGAGCGAGCACAATGACCCCTTCTACATGGATGGGGAGCGGGTGCGCACCAAGTCCAACCGTTCCGGTGGTGTCCAGGGTGGCATCAGCAATGGTGAGGATATTTTTTTCCGGGTTGCCTTCAAGCCGACGGCAACCATCATGACCGAGCAGAAGACGGTGAACAGTTCCGGTGAGGATACCGAGTTGAAGGGGCGTGGCCGGCATGATCCCTGCGTGTTGCCCCGGGCAGTGCCGATGGTTGAGGCGATGGCTGCCCTTGTGCTGTGTGATCACGCCATGCGACAGAGGGGACAAAACGGTTAAGCATCAGTGATGGAGTCGGATTTATTTAACGGCAGCCTGCCCTTCCCGGTGAACTTTACCACCATTGCCATCGGGTTGGCTATCCTGCTGGCCCTCATTGCCTTTGTGCGCGGGGTGATCGGCATGTTTCTGGGGATGGTTTGTCTGCTGGCCGGAGCATTCGTTGGTTATTGGTGTCATTCGCTTATTCCCGGGTGGATCGCTCTCTTTACCGAGCAACCTTCACCGCGCTTTGCCTTTTTCGCTGCTCTGGCAATCGGCTTCTCCGTCTACATCTGCCTGCGCCTGATTGTCGGTGCCTTTCTTCTTGCCCCGATGCGCAAGAAGAAGGAAGGCCGGTTGCTGGGAGGAATCTTTGGTGCCGCCCTGAGCCTTATCCCCACAGCTGTAGTGATATTTGTGCTGGGCCTTGGCCTGTGGATGGCGGGAGCGGTGTTCTCGGTTGGGAACACGGATGCCGGGGTTGCGGCGCAGGAGGGGGAAGTGGTTACCGAGAGGCCGTTCTGGGCACGATGGAATGAAGCACTTGACCGCGATCATGTGGCCTCCCTGATTGCCAAGATCGACCCGGTGGCCGTTCGTGCCAAGGGGGTGCTGATCAACCTGATGGTGGCGCTCAAGGACAATGCCGCCGGCGGTAAACTTTCCGAGGATCCCGCCGCCGGTAAGGTTTTGCGTAATGCAAAGGTGCGTGAATTGGACAAGGATCCCGAGATAGCAAGGCTTGTGGAGAAAGGGGATTATACCCGCCTCATCAATCACCCAAAGGTGCGCGAGGTGGCCGCGGATCGTAAGGTTTCCGGGTTGCTGGAGGACGTGCATGTCGAGAAAGCCGTGGACACCTCCCTGTATGCCGTTAAAAAGAGCGGTAATCGGGTAAGGCGTTCGCGCAGTATGCGCTTTTCCCTGCGCTAGGTGGTATTAAGCTCTTTGAACCTGAAATTTTTTCCCGAGGACGATGGATTATATCACGACAATTGGCCTGGAGGTACACGTCCAGTTGAAGACGCAAAGTAAGATGTTCTGCGCTTGCCCGGCAGAATATGGGGCGCAGCCCAATGCCAATACCTGCCCGACATGTCTGGGCCTGCCCGGTGCCCTGCCGGTGCTCAACCGCGGTGCCATTGAATTCACAGTGCTTGCCGGCATGATGCTTGATTGCAAAACACCACCCGTGAGCAAGTGGGACAGGAAGAATTATTTTTATCCCGACATGCCGAAGAACTACCAGCTCAGCCAGTTTGACCTGCCACTGTGCATAGGCGGGCATGTTCCCCTTTACGATCACTGCTACCCGAAGGATGCCCAGAAGGATATCACTCGTCCCGGCCAGAGCATCGGCTTGACCCGTATTCACCTTGAGGAGGATGTCGCCAAGAGTACACATGCCACTGGTGGCACAACCATTGACTTCAACCGTGCCGGCACACCGCTCATGGAAATTGTAAGCGAGCCTGACATCGAGTCGCCGGAGGAGGCATTTGCCTACCTGAATTCCCTGCGCCAGATCCTCATTTATGGTGAGCTTTCCGATGCTGACATGGAAAAGGGCCAGATGCGCTGCGATGTGAATGTATCCGTGCGGCCTAAAGGGCAGGAGGAGCTTGGTGTAAAGATCGAGCTGAAGAACATGAATTCGGTGAGCGCCGTGCGTCGTGCACTGCACTACGAGATTGAACGCCAGGTGGGAGTCCTCAACAGTGGTGGTGAGCTTGTGCAGTCCACACGGCGCTGGGATGACGATCTTGGTGAGACACAGCAGATGCGCACAAAGGAGGATGCACATGATTACCGTTATTTTCCAGATCCTGACCTTCTTCCGGTCCGCACCGGGGACATCATTGAAAAAATGCGCCCCAGGGTTCCCGAGCTTCCACACCAGAAAGCCTCCCGGTTTGTAACGGATTTCGAGATTAGTGAATATGATGCCAGTGTCCTTTCAAGTGACCGTGACCTGGCCTGTTATTTTGAGGCGGCAGCGAAGGAATCGCCGGTGGCCAAGAAGATTGCCAACTGGGTCATTAATAACGTCCTGGCAGTCCTTAATGAGCATGATACCGGCATCAGCCAGTGCCCTGTGACACCGGCCAGGCTCTCGGGACTTGTTGACCTTGTGGAATCCGGGCAGTTATCCAATAACCAGGCCAAGGAAGTGTTTGCGGCCCTCTTTGATGCTCCGGATGAGGAGCCGGATGTGGTCGCCCGCAAGCTCGGCTTTGAGCCTGCCGACAGTGGCGAAATCGAGGCTTTTGTCGATGAAGCCATTGCCGCCAATCCGGAAAAGGTCGCCGAGATCAAGTCCGGTAACGACAAGCTGATTAACTGGCTTACCGGGCAGGTCATGAAGACCAGCAGGGGTAAGGCAAATGCGCGGCAGGTTGGCGACTTATTGCGCTCAAAAATCACCTAGTAGTGGGCTGTTAGGTGGGATTTTTTGCCCTTTCTTGAAGAGTTTAAGTCTTTCCCATTCAATGAATTAAGTGCTTATATACCCAATCCAGAAAAAGGAGTTCATTAATGAGATATCGACAATTTTTCCTGTCCAAATTAATGTGAAAAGCACACCTTGGTGGCAGTAATACTACAACCAACACATATTTACCCGCAATGACACCCGATCGATTCACCGCTTTTTTCTTGGCTATTTTCTGCCTGAATGGGTTCCCTTTAACTAGCAACGAACTGGCGGCTGCAGAGGGCCGCAAACTCGACCTCAAGGCTGACAATGCCTATAAGCATGTTATTGAGCCGATCCTGGCGGGCAGTTGCATTGGGTGCCATGGAGCTGATAAGGCCAAGGGAAAGATTCGTCTTCACACCCCGGAGGAGATCACCAAGAGCAAGGCAATCGCAGCAGACAAGGATGGTGATATTTCCATGGTTTTGCGTATTAACCTGCCGGATGAGGATGAGGATGTCATGCCTCCTGAAGGCAAGCCGCGTCTCAGTGCCGAGCAGAAGAAGCTCATCGGTTGGTGGATAGCGGAGGGGGCGAGTTTCGACAAGAATATTGCGGCCTTGAAAGTGCCCGATGATGTCAACGCCATCCTGACCGGATTGCTTTACTCCGAGCCCAAGAAGGTCGTCATCAAGAAGGCCTTTTCCCTGCCTGAGCCGTCAGGTGTTGCAGATGCTTCAGCTGTTGCCGCGATCGAGAAGTCCGGAGCGCTTATCATGCAACTGGCACAGGATACCAAGTATCTCTCGGTAAATGCCATCAATGTTGCCAAAAGCTTCAATGATGCACAGGTTAAGCTACTGGTCCCGGTTAAGGGTAACCTTACCTGGCTGGATGTTTCCCGCAGTGGAATCACGGATGCTGCAGCAAGTGACATTAGCCAGCTTGCCATGCTGACCAAGCTGCACCTTGAGAATACCGCCGTCACGGACAATACCCTTCAACAACTCGGGAAGCTTTCCAAGCTTGAGTATCTCAACCTCTACGGCACCAAGGTGAGTGATGCCGGGCTGGAACACCTCAAGGGCCTGAAGAACCTCAAGAAGCTCTATGTCTGGCAAACCGGCGTTACTGAGGCGGGGGTCAACAAGCTCAAGGAGTCCATTCCCGGGCTTTACGTGAACATGGGCTGGAAGGCACCGGAAGAGAAGCCTCCTGAGCCCAAGAAGTAGCTCGCAGGCTACAGAAGCTCATTCTTTATCGAGGGACCTTTTGAAGGTCGGCCATCGTCGCGAATTTCAGGTTCAGCCCCTTGTTTTTCCAGTAGGTGACCATTTGTTGCTGAACCGTGGCAGGATTGCGTTCCCGCCAGAGTATATCCTGGCTTGGTAGCACTTGCCGGAAACCGCCGGGCCGGCCCCTTATCGGCCGGTATTCAATCTCTTTGGCCAAGAACTTGCGCAATCCCCCAAGGTTGCGTGATGCGAGTTCCATCTGGTAGTGGGTGAGCAGGAGAGCTCCGGCATATTTTGCATAAGCATTTTTTGCGTTGATGCGATTATCGGTGTTCCAGGTGGGGTGGTTGATTCTGGAGAGTGTCTCAATGTGGGGGATGGTGATTACGTTATTGCGCTCACCGAGCCAGGAAGTCTGCAGATGGTCGATAATCTGGCGTGATGCATTCTTGAACTGGTAGCGGCCTGGTGCGAACTGCGTGGCAGCCATATACTCGGCTAACCCCTCACTGAACCAAGGGGGCAGGGCGGTCAGTCTTTCCCCCATGGCCTGATGGACCAGCTCATGAACCAGCAACCGGTAGCGTTGCCGCGGCTCCAGCCTGGAATGCTGGCTTTTGGGCTCGATGAGCAGTTCCAGGCTTACCGTGACCTCACCGGACCTGCCGTCGTAGAAGCCGATTGACCCCTTGGGTCCACCCATTGCGAGATATTTCCTCTGGCTGGTCACGATGCGCACCACATGCCGGGAAGACTTGCCATTTTTACCGGCTTGCCGATGGTCAGGCAGCAGATTGAGGGGAAAAAGATCCAGGGCTTTACGCACGGACTCGACCATTCGGGTCATCTCATCCAGCCTGTGTTTCCCCAGTGCTTCATCACAGAGGATCAGGTATGACTGGGTCAGGTAGATCTGCCCGGTTTCGACGTCTTTTTTTGTCCACTTCGCCGCCGGAGCGTTGAAGGTGTCAGGCCACGGCTTCGCGCAGACTGTGCTCACCGACAAAAAGAAGGAAAACTGTAGGATTTTAAGGATAATGTACAACCAAGGGCAGGGTGGCCTGCCAATCAAGGTTATGTAAGACCATGTTACAGGGTAAGTTCCCCTGTGCAGGGCAGCACGAAGGCGGAATAAGGTAATATCCAACATCCTGGGGTTTGGCGGGATTTCTGGTTCACGGGAACCAGAGTGCGGGGATACCGCTTGGGAAGAAAGGGTTGCACTGGTTAAGGGCAATTATAAGGCACAGATCCAGCCTTTGCTTAGCAACTACGGCTTTCGTTGCCATGGTGCAGAAAAAAGAAAGGGGTCATGCGCCTTGATGCGCTCAGTGGGGGGGCTGGGGACAGGCACCTCTTCGTGTTGCGGGAAATACTGGAACAGTTAAGAGATGGGAAAATGCCTCCCCCGGGATGAGAAGCAGTCAAGCCGCCAGGAGCACCAGATCATGGAGAAATGGCTGAGGCAGGCCCGGTTGGGTCTTTGAAGTTTAACCTTGGTTGTCTGTCCAGAGCAAAGGCTTCATCCTGAGCATTCCCTCTGGCCTTTATCCAGAGCAGTGGTAGATTCGCTCTACTCTTTTTTTTATGGGATCATTCCTTATTCGTATCGGGGCGGTATCACTTATCGTCAGTCTTTTGGCCGGATGTAATGGCAGCGGGAGCAATGGGGGCCGGAACGCCAGGAAACTGGGAAAGTTGAAGTCTTCGTTGCGTCGAAACCCAGACATGAATGTTCCGATCGATCCCGCAAGGGCGCGCTCCCTTACCTATTCGCGGGTCAAGGTAAACGGGCCTTACGTGGCAATGACATTTGATGATGGGCCGCACCCGGTGAATACACCGCGCTTGCTGGATATCCTCAAGAGGCGCAATATCCGGGCAACTTTTTATGTGGTTGGCACAAATGCCCGGCGTTATCCCGGGATTCTTAGACGAATTGTGGCCGAGGGGCATGAGATAGGCAACCACACCGTCAATCACAAGCATATCTCGAGGATCAACCTGGCGGAGGTTCGCAAGGAGGTGCTCGGGTGCCAGCAGGCAATCATGGCGGCTTGTGGAGTGAAGCCGCGCACTTTTCGGCCGCCTGGAGGACATACCAATGACAAGCTAAAGGTTTGGCTGTATAACGAGTTCGGCTATAGCACGGTCATGTGGGCTGTTGATCCACAGGATTGGAAGCGTCCCGGACCGGCGATTGTGGCGCAGCGGATCATTTCCAATACAAGTCCCGGGGCGATTATCCTGGCCCACGATATTCATGCGCCCACCATTGTGGCCATGCCGCAGGCACTGGACGGGTTGCTTGCACGGGGATACCGCTTTGTTACGGTCAGCCAATTGATTGCGTTGGAAGCCAAGGGAGTGGCCTCGGCAGGGGGATAAGGGAGGGTTCGGAGTTGCCGGGTTCCTGTAAAGATGGCGCATGTCGGATGGGCTATGAATTATCAAAGCTTCTTTTCAGTGGGGTGATGAGCAACTACCTTCTCTCCAATGGACAGTGAGGAGTGGATCACCGATCGGCCGCGTTTTGGGAATGCTCTCTTAACGCTGGTTGATGCCGGGCATGAGCTTGGCATAGCCGCTGAGCAAGTGGCGGTTTGGCATACGGTTGCTGAATCCCTTAACGATGCGCTGATGCTGCTGCTTACCGGTGCTGAGGGTTGTGGCAAGAGCAGCTTGGCCGGGGCATTGGTAAAGGGTGACTTTGAACCCGGAGAACCGTCTCCGGGACTGGTAATATGGAAATACGGGCAGGAGTCGATAAACATTGCTGATATTGACTTGCTGGAGAGCTATCGCCCGGCCAATGGCTTGAAGCACCTTGAGTTTGTCGAGGTTGATGAGCGTGCCCGCGAGAGCAGCACCGGGGCAATGGAGCGCGCCTATATGATGTCGGACATGGTGGCGATGGTTTTTTCGGCCGCTGATCCATGGGGAGAGCAGCAGTGGGAGTTGCTTGGCGATATGCATCGTCTCCGGGGTCAACCCGTGGTGGTGGTAGTAACGCATGCCGAGCAGCGCACGGAGGAGGAGTTACTCGCCATTGTGGAGCATCTCTGTAAAAGGGCACAGCAGGTTACCGGGCAGGAGGTGGCGGGGTTTATCTTTTCCACAAGCCATATACTGGCTGCCCGGAAGGGCAAGGATGAGGAAGCGGTAATGCAGGGGGAAAATGTGATAGAGCATCTCAGGCAATGGCTGCTTGAATCGATGTCCCGGCAGGCAGAGACAGGTGCAATCAGGGAGCGTGTGCAGTCAGTGCTCAAGGGTGCGGTTCAAAGCGTTGAGGTGGGTTTTGAGAAGGCTCAAGGGGACTGTGAGTCTGAGGCTGAGTGCATCCGCCGGGTTGAGATTGAGCTTGAGGATGAGGCTGCAGGGGTAATGGCTGTTGCTGAGCAAGAGACCAGTGGGATGCTTGAGGGTTTTAAGGAGGAGATACTGAAGGTGCGCGAGAGACTGGCGGGGAAGATTGGAATGCTTGGTGTTGGGCGATCTCTCTTTCAGGGAGGGGGATGGGTCAATGCCGAGAGGCGACGTGTTGCAGGGGTTGTAGCCGGTGAGGTGGAGGTGGGCTTGCGCAGGTCTGTCGCCCGGATGGAAGGTTACGTTGCCGAATCCCGCCGCCGCATCAGCGAGCGAGTGGCCGGCGTATTCGGCGAAGGCCTCATTAAAGGCAGCAAAGGATTTGAGATCAGTCCAAGCGATGAGGAATATCTGGAGGTTGTTGGCCGCAGGGCACAACTCAGGATTCATGAAGCGTTGGAGGATCGTGAAGAGGCTTCGGCAATTGGAGCCATGATTGGATGGCGGCGAATGGTTCTGTGGATAATCCTGCTGGGCATTGCCATTGGTGTGGAGAGAGCCTGGGCATTGTCGTTTTTTCCTTGGCATGGTGAGGGCCTGGCTGCGGTTCTTGCGCCCAGTGCCCTGGGTGTCGCTCTGTTATGGTTGCTGGTTTACCTGCGTGTCAAAAAACGGAGGATTTTGACCCTGTATGATCGGGTTATGAACGCGTCCCGGTCCCAGATGGAGCGTAGAATTGAGGAAATTCAAGAGACCCGGATCGAACTCTTCCGGCAGGATCTTCCCGGGATATTGCATTTATTAAGGCAAAGGTCGGCGGAATTGGCTGCCTGGCGCCGTTGTTGCCGCGAACGTGTTGCAGGGGCAATCAGCCTTGCTCAAGAACTCTGAGCTTTTATCATCCATAAGTGCGATTATCCTCAATCAATAGAGATGGAACCCCCTGACTTGCCAGATAAACCTGCTGCCAGCCGCTCGTCGGCATTTCGTCGGCGGGCAATGAGCACCCTGGTCCTATGGGTAATTATTGCCGGTGCGCTTGCCCTGCAGTCCTCAATGCTCTTCGCGGTGGTGATCGTGTTGATAGGGACTCTTGCCTTTATCGAGTTTCTCGGGCTGTTAAAGCTTGAGGGAAGCCCGGGTTGGGCAGGGATTCGCTGGGGCCTGACAGTGCTTGCCGCCTGCTATCTGGGGGCTGTTGCCATGCACTGCAAAAATAGCGTAATTATTAGTCCAGAGGATTCTGATAGTTTTCTGCTCCTTCTCACTGATTCATTGTGCCTTCCGGCAGTGGTCATTATCACCACATTCCTGCTTTTGTTTCATCCAATTAACGGCAACGGAACCAAGGACATGTTCTTCGGGGTGGTGTTCGGATTTGTCTATACCGTGATACTCAGCTCTTTTCTTTTGCGAGTGCTTTATATTGAGGGTGACTATGGGAATGATTACTTAATCAGAAAATATGGTTCGGGTATGGGGTTTTCAGGGCAATATTACCTGTTGTTTCTGCTGGTGGTTACCAAGTTCTCGGACATGGGCGGATACATTGTCGGCAGCTTGATCGGCCGGCACAAGATGATCCCCCATATCAGCCCCGGCAAGACCTGGGAGGGATTTACTTTCGGCTGCCTGGTTTTTTCCGTTGCCGGGGGCTGTGCCGTGTATGCGCTTTTTGGTGAGCATATGCCGCTTCTCAACTGGACCCATGTCATCATACTCGGCTTTCTCCTGGGTATCCTTGCAGTGGTTGGTGACCTTGCCGAATCCATCGTGAAGCGTTGCCTCGCCCGTAAGGATTCAGGACAGGTCTTGCCGGGCATTGGCGGGGTGCTGGACCTGGTCGACAGCATCCTCTTTACGGCTCCTGTTTTATTCCTTTACCTGATCGCACTCAGCTGATGTCGGAGCGGAAGAAGAAAGTCGTGATCCTGGGTTCCACCGGGTCGATAGGGCAAAGCACGCTGAAGGTGGCTCGTCATCTTACCGACCGGATGGAGGTGGTCGGACTTGGCGCTGCCCGGTCAGCGGAAAAGCTGGCAGCACAATTGGCAGAGACCGGGGCAAAGCACGCCTGCCTTAGCGATACCGATGCGTTGCAATCCCTTCAGGGCCAAGTGAGTGCGGATACCCGTATTTATTCCGGGGATGAGGGATTGATTGAGTTGGCGACCCTTGAGGAGGCAGATATTGTGCTGGTGGCCATTGTGGGCATTGCAGGATTGCGTCCTGCACTTGCCGCCCTTGAGGCGGGAAAGGACCTGGCGGTTGCCAGCAAGGAGATCCTGGTGATGGCAGGTGAGCAGGTCATGGAAACGGCGCGCCGCACCGGGGCCAAGGTGTTGCCTGTCGATAGCGAGCACAACGCGATCTTCCAGTGCCTTGAAGGACGATCCCCGCAGGAGGTGTCGCGGTTGATCCTGACCGCTTCAGGCGGGCCGTTCCGGGAACTTCCCGCACCAGATCTACTGAAGGTCAGGCCTGAAGATGCACTCAAGCACCCGACCTGGGACATGGGACCGAAGATCACCATTGACTCGGCGACGCTTTTTAACAAGGGGCTTGAGATGATTGAGGCGCGCTGGCTCTTTGAAGTGGAGATGGATCGGGTTGACGTCATTGTTCACCCGCAGAGCATTATTCACTCGATGGTGGAGTTTACCGACAACTCGGTGCTCGCTCAGCTAAGCGTTACAGATATGTGTTTTCCAATCCAATACGCAATCACCTGGCCGGAGCGCCTTGCCAATCCATTGCCTCCGCTGGATCTTGCGAGTATTGCAACACTTGATTTCGAAACGCCGCGCTTTGATGATTTCCCGGCACTCAACCTGGCCCGCAGGGCCGGCGAGATTGGTGGCAGTTTACCCGCAGTAATGAATGCCGCCAATGAGGTTGCTGTCGCGCGGTTTCTTGAAGAGGGCTGCACGTTCCCGCAAATCTGGGAGCACGTCGCGGCAGTGATGGATTCCCATGAGGTGATCGTCCGGCCTGACCTTGATGACCTGATTGCTGCAGACTGCTGGGCGCGTGCCGTTTCCCTTTAGTTGACGAATCGTGCTTGCGGGACTGGTTGACATGCACGCTGTTGTAATTTTTTGATGAATGTTTCCTTGCTGCGGGTATTATCGGGAGGTTTACATGCCATGATACTTTGCGAGGAGAGTCCAAGGTGTTATAATAACCCTCGGTTCTGCCACGCAGCCAATTTATAGCAAGTAACCAATTATTGATTTGTAATGTTGGATTTCCTCACGGGTATCGCAAAATTTCTTTGGGTGATCTTTCAGGTCATTGTCCTATTCAACCTCTTGATCGTGGTGCATGAACTCGGACACTACTGGGCTGCCAAGTGGAGGGGTCTCAAGGTCGAGAAGTTTCAGATCTGGTTTGGCAAGCCGATCTGGAAGAAAGAGATTAATGGTGTGCAGTGGGGGCTGGGGACCATTCCCATGGGAGGATTTGTGGCTCTGCCGCAGATGGCCCCGATGGAGATGCTCGAGGGTGGTAGTGACGACAAGGAAAAGTTGCCACCGATTACTCCGCTGGATAAGATCATCGTGGCTTTCGCCGGGCCCCTGTTCAGTCTGGGACTGGCTTTCTCCTTCGCTCTTTTAGTGTGGGGTGTCGGTAAGCCAGAGCATATACGCATGACGACCAATGTCGTGGGCTGGGTTAATCCTGATTATCCCGCGTTCGAGGCCGGCATCAGGCCGGGTGATGAGATCATTGCCATTGACGGCATCAAGGTTTCCGGCTTCGGAGGCATGGTGGACTCGATCACCGAGCGCATTGTCTTCAGTAAAGGAGAGAAGATTCAGCTGGTGGTGAATCGTCCCGGGGTGGCGGAACCGCTCAATATCGATGTTGGCTATAAAATTGCAGAGAAGGGCGCTATGGAGAGACCCGATGTCCGGCGCATTGGCATTAGCCCGGCGTCTCCGGCTTTTGTGGCTGCCGCTACAGAGGGTAGCCCGGCGATGCAGGCGGGGCTAAAGGAGGGCGATGAGATTCTCAGCGCCAACGGGGAAGTGCTTCACAGTCCGGTGCGCTTGATACAGATTGCCGCGGAAGGGGAGGGCAAGGCCATTGAATTGCTGGTTTCCAGGGCAGGTGAGCGAATTCCGTTGAGCCTGACCCCCGGGAAACCGAAGACCCCGGAGGGTGCGGGCTACCTGACAGGGATTCAATGGGATAACAGTAAAGGGCAGAGCCTGATGCGTCCCGGCCCCAATCCTTTTCGGCAGATCTGGAATGGTGGCACGGCTATTTTCCGCACGTTAGGCTCCCTTTTCTCCTCAGAATCTGATGTCAGTGTGCGGCACATGAGCTCTGCGGTGGGTATTGGGAATTTCTATTACCAGTCACTTTCAGACCCGGTCAACGGTTGGCGATTGGCTCTGGTTTTGAGTGTGCTGATCAATGTTAACCTCGGCTTGCTCAACCTTCTGCCTTTCCCGGTTCTGGATGGCGGACATATCACGATGGCGACCTATGAGTGGATTCGCAAGAAGCCCATCAACTTGCGTTTCCTTGAGATTTTCCAGACTGCCTGCGCGCTCCTTCTCATTGGCTTCATGATTTATGTGACTTTCTATGATGTCGGGGACATTATACGCAGCGATGAGGCAGAGCCTATTCGCTGGTGAGCATCAATCTGCGGATGAACCAAGCGGAATACACTCAGGAGCTCTACAACTATCAGCGGCGGCGAAGCCGTGAGGTCATTGTAGGAGGAGTGGGCCTGGGAGGTGGCAATCCCATCCGGGTGCAGTCGATGCTTATTTCCGATACGATGAATACTGCGGATGCCGTCAGGGAGGCACTCGAGTTGGGCGAGAATGGATGCGAAATCGTGCGTGTCACGGCCCAGACACGAAGGCATGCCGCAAACCTGGAACATATTGTGGCCGGCATTCGTGCTGCAGGGTGCAATGTACCGATGGTTGCTGATATTCATTTCAAGCCTGATGCCGCCATGGAAGCAGCGAAGTGGGTGGAGAAAGTCCGTATCAATCCCGGTAATTATGCCGACAAGAAGAAATTCGAGCTTCGGGAATATACTGACGGGCAATATGCAGAGGAAATTGTCCGCATTGCTGAGCAGTTCACACCTCTGGTGAAGCGTTGTAAAGAGCGAGGTGTTGCAATGCGGATCGGCACCAATCACGGCAGTTTGAGTGACCGGATTATGAATCGCCATGGTGATACTCCACGCGGCATGGTCGAGAGTGCGTTAGAGTTTGCACGTATTGCCCGCGGGCTTGATTACCATGATTTCGTCTTCTCGATGAAAGCGAGCAACCCAAAGGTCATGATTGAGGCCTACCGATTGCTGGTTGATGCACTCGAGGCGGAGGGGCCTGACTGGAACTATCCGTTGCATCTCGGGGTTACCGAGGCCGGTGATGGTGAGGACGGCCGGATTAAAAGCGCCATTGGCATCGGATCACTGCTTCTTGATGGTATCGGGGACACGGTGCGTGTTTCGCTGACTGAGGATGCTCTGCGTGAGATCCCCGTGGCTCAGGCCCTGTTGGCTTGTTCTGAGCAGCAGGTCGCGACGGGTGGGCTTTCCGGGAGGCCCGAACCATTGCCCTTTGACCCGTTTGATTACACAAGGAGAGCCTCGGAAAAAATGGAGGTTCAGGGGATCGGGGTTGGGGGTGGTGAAACAGTCCGTGTGATGATAAGCGAGGAGAAATTCAAAGCAGTGGAGCACAAGCTCAAGGAACTGGGGGAGTTTCAGCCTGAGATTATTCTGGAGTCATCAGGCATAGTGGCTATTGACCCGCGGGATGATCTGGCCGTTGCCGGGGTTAATCAATTTCCGGACCCGGCCCTAGTCACTCTGCCTGATGAGCTGGACTTGCCGGTGGTTGCGGGATTCCGGCTTTTGGCCGCGAGAATTGATCAGCGTCATCCCCTGGTGCTGAAAGACAGCCTGCTTATCAATACTGACTCGGACAAAGATTTTCTCGACACTCTTCTGGTTGCTGCCGTGAATATTGGAGCATTGCTTTGTGATGGAATTGGTGACGCGGTCTTGATTCAGGGTGAGCAGGCCCCGGGGCAGACTTTGCGATTGGCCTATAATATTCTACAGGCATCAGGAACCCGTATTTTCAAGACGGACTATGTGGCTTGCCCCAGTTGCGGGCGCACGCTTTTTGACCTGCAGGAGACGACGGCCAGGATCCGGGAAGCAACCGGTCACCTCAAGGGAGTTCGCATTGCTGTCATGGGGTGTATTGTGAACGGTCCCGGCGAGATGGCTGATGCGGATTTTGGTTATGTGGGCGGAGCTCCGGAGAAGGTTAACCTTTATGTGGGCAAGCAGGCGGTAAAATTTAATATCCCCCAGGATCAGGCGGTGGATCAACTGGTGGCCCTGATCAAGGAGCATGGTCGCTGGGTTGAACCTCCTGAGCAACTGAGCGCCGCTGCAGGCTAGATTATTTTCCGCGACCGGTTGTGCAATTCATTCCCCCCGACTATTTTCGCAAGCTGGAGAAGGCGGAGATTTTTTCCAGGCAGCCGCGGCAACTGGAAATTGACCTTGGCTGTGGGGACGGCTCCTTTCTGGCAGCCCTCGCTGGACATCACCCTGAGCGTGATTTCCTTGGCATTGAGCGCCTGCTGGGGCGTGCGCGGAAAGCATACCGCAAGGCATGCCAGGCTGATCTTGATAACCTGAAGGTGCTTCGCCTGGAGATCTCTTATGCACTTGCCTGGCTGCTTCCGGATCACTGTGCATCACGCATTCACCTGCTTTTTCCCGATCCATGGCCCAAGAAGAAACACCACAAGCGCCGGATGGTGTCCCTGGAGTTCTGCGAGGCACTTACCCGGGTGCTGGAGCCGGGAGGGGAGTTCCTGCTGAAGACTGACGATGAGGAGTATTTTGAGGAGTCCATGGATGTGCTTACCGGTTCATCGGGTCTGGATGAGGTTTCGTGGGAGGACGGCGCGTTTTTTTATCCGCAGACGGATTTTGAGCAACGTTGGCTGGGGCAGGGGAAAACCATTCAATGTTCTCGCTTTAAAGTCAGCGATTGATTGCCAAGGAAGGCCTTGATACAGGCGTGCTTTGCGTCAAAGCGGATGGAGATTGCCCCGGTTTTAGCTTGCTCAAAAAGCGCGATTCCCTGGCTGTGAATGAAGGTCTTCATGCGGTGGCGCGATTGTCTTGACCTGGGTCTGTAGGGTGCGGACACAATGATCGCATCCGGAGCCACGCAATCAATGAATCCGGGCAGGCCGTAGTGATCAGTGTTGTGTTGTCCCTGGATCATAATGTCACTGCGCAGCTCTTCCGGGTTAATGTGCGCCATCAGCCATCGTTCCGTGTAGAAACCGGAGTCGGACATAAAAAGAATTCTCCACCCCTCCGGGGTGCGAAGCTGGGTAACCAGGCAGCGGTCATCGGCGACCAACCCGGGTGAATTTTCAGCTGGGGGGAAGAGGATGTTCAAATGATAGCCGCCTCCAAGGTCTATTCTGTCGCCTGATGACGGGAATTCGCTTTGGATTTTATGCTCTTTTGCCTTGAGGAGCGCAGCACGCCAGGAAGGGGAAGTGCTTTTAAGCGGCGTGGTGATGAGGCGGCGGGGATGATATTCCTCTATTCCCATGGATGCGCCGCCCACATGGGCTACGTCACCGTGGCTGAGAATCATGCCTGCCAGTCGCCCTGAGCCGTAACTGCGTAATAGGGGATGAACCGTACGCTTGAATGAGGCTTCAGAGCCACTGTCTATCAGCCAGTCCTTTTCACCGGCCATCGCGATATGGCAAGCACCGCCCCCGTAAGGGAGGTCGAGCAGGTTTACCTCACACTTGTCGCGAAACAGGTGGGAAGGGGATGCAATTGACCAGTGGGCACCGGGCATACGAGAGAATTTTTCGGCTGAAAATGCCGCTGTCTTTGCCCAGAGTGCGTTTGATTCATTTACTATTTCCGCCGGGAGCGGGTGGCCGATCGGGGCAAGCAATACTGACAGCGCTGCGGTTCCAAGGACCAGGAAAGCAATTGGTATGAGGATGAGGTTGGCGATAATCGAAACGGGCGTTATCAGCCCGAATAAATACCAGGTCAGTAACGAAGAGCCTGCCCAGGCAGCGATGGACATTGCCATCAGTCCGGTAATTTTACGGCTCACTGCATTGAAGACCCGCCTTGTCGGCGAGATGAGTGACTTGGGAATAAACGGATCAGGGAGGAATGGGCGATCGAGATATTTTCCAATCGGGGTTGCCAATGTCAGGATGCTTATAAGGACGCAAAAAGAGAGCTGGAATCCCGGGAGGAAGAGCTGATTGGTGTCAACAAGGAGAATGATGATAGCGGCGGCGGCGGTGCTGTTGAACACCCTTGGTTCCCGGCCAAAGAGCATTCCCCCAAAGAAGATCACCGCCATGACCGCGGCACGGAATGCAGAGGGGCGTAATCCGGTGATAATTGCGTAGGCGATAACGGCGAGAATGACTGATACGACAGCAACATTGCGGTGCATACCGAGAAGCCCAGCCAGTGCTGACATCGCAAACCATGCTATTGCAGCAACAATGCCAACGTGGAGGCCGCTTACTGCAAAAACGTGGAGGGTTCCGCTGAAGCGGAACTTGTCGGTCAGGTAATCCGGGGTGTCGTTCCTCTGACCAAGGGTCATTGCCTTTATAATTGCAATCGCTTCGCTTTCATTGCCTCCCAGTCCCCTGGTGATTTGTCCTGAGATCCATTTTCTGCAGCGCAGTCCGGCTGCGATTACAGGGTTGCCTTCGTCAGTTCCGAGCTTTTCAACATCCTTCTCATGACAGAAAAACTCGGCGTGAATTCCCTGGTTTTTCAGAAAGACTGCATAGTCAAAGCTTGCGTGATTGCGCTTTTTATTTGGCTCTTTGAGTATTCCCCGCAGGCGTAAACGATCACCATAACCCGCCGCAGGTAGGCCGTTTATCTCGACCCTGATTCGGGTGTTGAAGGCAGGGTTCTTTTCATTCTTACGGGTAATGTTTGCGATCCGGAATTCGAAGCGAGTGCGTTTTGCCGGATCACCTGTCTGTTCAGGAGGTGAGTCAATAACGCCTTCAATAGTGACATGGATTGAGCCGTTGGAGAGTTGCTCAAAGTATGGTGCGGTTTTTTGTGCATTGATTTCCAGCTGGTGGAGCAGGCTGCCTGACACGAATATCAGAGCGAGGAATGTTGCAACCCGTTCCCATTGAATCCACACAACCAGAGACAGGGCAAGAAGTGCATAGCATAGGGTTAAGCCAGGCGTAATGGTATCTGCCAATGCGATACCGGTGGCAAAGCTGATGGCGACAAGAACCAGTGGAGACCTGAAGGAAGAGCGCGGGGAGCTTCTGCCTTTACCGGACATTGGTTGATCAACGCCTGTGAGTTTAACCGGTCTGGTTTATCTCGTTTAGCTTGTGATGTGCATTTGCCGAGTGGCGGGTATCCGGAAATTTTTCAATGACGAGTTGCAGGAGCTCCTTGGCCCTGGCTTCATCATTTTTTTCGGTGAGATAAAGTTCCTGAACCCGGAAAATAAGGAAAGTGGCATCGTTAACCGGCCACTCCTTGCTCTCAACGGCGTTTTCAAGGGTCATTATGGCGGCATCAACATTCCCCAGGTGATCCTGCTGTATCTTGGCAATTTCAATAATCGGGAAACGGTTATCGGGTTCATCGATGGCGATTTCCCTGTATGCCTCGACAGCTCCCTCGTAATCACCTTGAGTGACTTTTGCCGCAGCCTTGGTAAACGCATCGGCTTCGATTTTTGCAGGTGCAGAGTAAAAGAATGCACCGATGCTCTCACCGATTTGGGGCAACACGAAGAGCACAAAGAGAATTCCCCCCAATATGGTAAAGCCCATTACGGAGACGAACTGCAAGCCAACGTCGTTGTTTTGATCCCAGGTAGTCCAATTGCTGAACATCCACCAGCAGTAGATTACTACCAGAGCGATCAACAGGTTTAGAGTAATGATTTTCTTGTTAGACATCAGTTGATTGCAACGGACTAGTCCGTGCACAGGGAGAGTTGAACTCTAAAACCCCTTCAAAACCAAGCAAAGAATGTATTAGGCAGTGTGAATATCAGCAAAACCCCTTTAGAGAGAGCAGGCAATCTGAATCGATTGGTGGCGGCATTTCACTGGATTAATCCTTCCGGAGAGCATCATTTTTGAGAAAAACAGAGAAAATGCGGGAATGTTCCTGAAATTTTCGGAATTACGAAACTCTTTTGAGGGGAGAAATTCCTTGCGATTACGACCATTTGCGGGCAATATATTAGTATATTCCTGTGAATCTATTAGGGCAAGATTGCTCGAGAGCGGAGCAGGAAGATTCGCCTCCCCTTATTTTCTTTTATTCCCAATTACATCTATTCCTGATGAAATCAATCCTCTGCAAAAATGTTCTCATGGTGCTGACCTTGATCACTGTGATGACAGGGCCAGTTTTTGCGCAACGCAATGCCGCTCAGATTCTGGCTAGGGTTGAGCAGCAGGTTGCTGCAAACCCGCAGAATGCGGCGACGATTGTCAGGCGGGCAATCAGGAATAATCCGCGGCTTGCTTCTCAGATTGTTGCTGCTGCCATTGAGGAAGGTGCTGATCCCGTTGCCATGGTTGCAGTTGCTGTAAAGGCGGCGCCTCAGCAGGCGGCCGCTATTGTATCCGCTGCAGTCGAGGCAGGGGGCGAAAATATCAATATTGCCGAGGTGGTTGCTGCAGCTGTTAGCTCGGCACCCCGTCAGGCTGGTAATATCAGTGCTGCTGCCATCGTGGCCGGCGCAGATGCCGCGCAAGTGGTGGCTGCTGCGGTGGCTGAGGCACCAAGAACAGCCGTTGCGGTCATGGATGCCGCCGCCCAAGCGGCTCCCGCCCAAGCGGCGGCGATTGCTCAAGCGGTTGTCAACGCCAACCCCGGCAGAGCTTGGGCAGTGGTCGTCAGGGCCGTTAAGAATAATCCAGAGGCGGCCAGTGACATTGCCGCTGCAGCCATTGAAGGAGGAGGCAATGCTGGAGACGTTGTTTCTGCTGCAGTAAAGGCAGCGCCTCAGCAAGCGGCCGGGATTGTTGCCGCGGTTGTTGAGGGAGGTGGTGAGAATGTTGATGTCGCTGAGGTCGTTGCGGCTGCCGTGATCATGGCGCCGCGTCAGGCGGCAAGTATTAGTGGTGCTGCGATTGGTGCAGGGGGAGATGCTGCGGACGTCGTGGCTGCTGCTGTTGAGGTTGCCCCGGCTCAGGCTGCTGGAGTGATTGAGGCCGCTGTCGCTGCTGCGCCCGGGGAGCAGGATGCCGTGAACGCGGCAGTAAATGAAGTTTTTGCCGGTGGTGCACCTCCGGCACCTCCGGCGCCAGGTCCCGGAGCGGCTCCCCCGGCCCCCCCGGCCCCAGGCGAGACGCCGGAACTAACTCCTGTTCAGGAAGTTTTCGTGGCTGGTGTTGCCCTCATCGCGCCGATCATCGTCCAGATTTTTAGTGAAGAAGAGAAGCTAGATATTCTTGAGGAGAGATTTGAGGCCATTCAGGAAATTCTGCTGAATATTGCGGAAGCTGGAGGACGACCTGGAGCAGTAGCTAATGCTATTAACGAGATTCTGGATGATTTGTTCCCGGCCTCGCCAACTAATCAGGCTCCTGAGGATATTGCCGGTAATCCTTAATTAGAGGCAATTATTTAATAATCCTCATTGACTCCGCCCCGGTAAGTTTTTAAAAGACGAAAGTAAGGATATTTAAAATACCTTAATTTCGCTAAAGAAGGCGTCACTTAAACCAAAGATGAAAAAACTCTTTCCAGCCGTTCCCTTAATTCTGTTGGGCTTTTCAACGAGCCTATTCGCTAATCTGTCGAATATTGGCATGCTTAGTGATCATGAGGATTTTGACTCAAGCCTGCCATTTACGACCACGATTTCCACCGTTTACGGTTATGACAGCAACGTGGGAAGCCGACCCAAATATGTGGAGGATAGCTCCGCTTACGCAAAGGGCAGGGTGTCGGGAGCCTACTCAACAGTCAGGGGGAAAACCCACTTTGGACTGAATGCGGGGTTTGCAACGAAGTATTACTTGGAGAGGGATGACACCACATTTAATTCCGCTGATGGTTCCGTGAACTTCTATCATAAGATCACTCCAAGGGCCACATTTGCCAATAAATCATACCTGTCCTACTCGATTGAGCCGGACCTGCAGATTGGTGTGGCGGTTCCGCGCAGGCTTTCCCATTACTATTATGGCCACAACAATTCCTCGCTTACCTATGCCTTCAATCGTCGCCTCAGCTCGATTACCCGGCTAGGACTCAGTGGAATTAGCTATGAGGATGAGATAAGTGCGGCTTCCAATGATAAGATCAAGTATGAGATTTCGCAGGAAATGCGTTATGTCCTCAATGTGGTCAGTGACATCGTTGGGGAATATCGCCATGTAACTGCAGATTACGATGTGGCGGACTATGATTACGGTGCGCATTACCTGCTTGCCGGCCTGAACCACAGCTTCAACCTGATGTTACGCGGAACATTAATGGCCGGTGTCCAGAGACGCTCGTTTGATAATGGTTTTGAAGATGACTGGAGGCCACATATGGAAACTTCATTGCGTTATGACGTGACCGAGAAGACACAGGTGAGCTGGATTAACCGGTTTGGGTATGAGGACGGCGAGCTGGCCTCTAACGGCGCTTCCTCAAGAACAGGTTTTAATTCTTCATTTAACCTCTCCTATTCATTTAATGATCGATTGCGCAGTAATTTCGGAATGACATATCACAGCTATGATTTCGAGCGACCGGAACTGATTGATCTCTCCGAGGTTATGAAGACGATTAACCTGGGGATCAATTACCGGCTTTATTCCAATGTTGACCTTAATGCGCGTTATTCCTACGTAGCGATGGAATCTGATGACGTGTTCAGGGACTTCGTCAGGCATCGCATTTCTGCGGGAATGCAGATCAAGTTCTAATCAGCTTGCTCGGCTGATTAATTCTTGAACGATTCACGACGTGGATTGTCTAAAAAGTGGGGAAGGTTGCCAAAACGCCCAGCGTGACATTTCGCTAATAGTTGTTGAGTAAAAGGCAATTCCACATAACAGTTGCGAAAGCCATCGTGACGTATTGGCGCGTTCCCCAGTCTATACAAAACGCTTAATGCCTGAACAAAGTGAGATAAAGCTTCACGCACTCGATTATTGGCAGGTTTTGCGTAATCGATTTCCCGTCATAATGCTGGCTTTTTTCCTGGTGTTCATGACGGCTCTTGTCATTGCCTATCTGCGTCCCAGCGAATATCTAGGCAGAGTTCAACTACAGGTTCAGCGTGAGGCCAATGAACTGGAGGTTTTCCGCGAGACCGGAGCAATAGCGGATAATGCGAATGCGTCGCCACACATGACATTCATGCAGACGCAGTTTGAGATCATAAAGAGCAGGAACACCCTCTTGCTTGTGATCAACAACTTAAACTTGGTAGAAGAGTTTGGGGTGTTAAATGAACAGGATGCTTTTGCTATCCTGCAGAGGAAAATTGATACTGAGAATGTGCGCGGGACGGACCTCATTGATATTGAAGTGTATTACACTGATGCAAAACTCGCTTCAGATATCGCCAATGAGGTGGCGACATCCTATCGGGTCCGACGGGTGGATGAAATGGCGGAGCGGGCATCCAGGGCACTGGATACACTGACCAATCAGATTGAGAAACAGAAGGGGAAGCTGGATAAACTGCGTGCGACCATGCTTGATAAAATGGAGCAATACAGGGTGGTCGACCTGGGGTTGGGAACGCCCTCCTGGTTGCGCGGAAGTCAGCCGAATACGGGGATTGGATCGTTGGTCATGCGTGCCAAGGAAGACGAATTTACCGCAGAAGGAAGTATACAGGATTTGAGGACAACCATTAAGGCCATGCAGAATCTTGATGGTGACGAATTGATTAAGGCTGCGGTTGATCTGGGTGTAAACAACCAGACATTGACCAAGCGATACCCGGACTACCAGACTGCCTTGCTGACACGAGAGTCACTAAGGGAAAGTGGGGTGGGAAATAAGCATCCTAAGAGCCTCAACGTCGATCGGCAGATTGAATTGCTAAAGGAAATGCTCGTTGAAGCTGTTGATACGGCAAAAAGTGCGCTTGGAACCAGATTGGAGATGGCAGAGCAGACCCTCCTGAATACGAAGGCCACCAAGGAGAACATTGAGCAGCGTTCGCTCAGGGAGAGGCGCGAGAACCTTGAGTATATCGATGCTAAGAAAGATTATGAGCTAAGCAAGGAGGTGCTCAACAAGATGCAGGAAAATCTGGATAAGGAGAGTATCGACGTGGGAAGCACGAAGAGTCCGATTGTCATCCACGAAAATGCTGTTGAGCAGTTGCTTCCGGCCCGTCCGAATATCCAGTTGCACATTATTCTCGGCGCCGTGGTTGGTCTTGTATTCGGGGTGGGCATGGCGTTTTTCCTTGAGTATCTCGATACCTCGGTGAAGTCACTGGAAGATGTTGAGCGCTATCTGGGTGTCCCGGTTCTTGCCGTTATTCCCAATGAGGTCAGCATCCTGCACAAGCAAAGTGGATTGACTCCAGATGCCGAAGCTTATCGTATCCTGCGTACCAATATTGAATTTAATCGCAGGAGTGCCGATGCCAATTCAATTGCCGTTGTCAGCGGTGGTGCTGGTGAGGGTAAGTCAACGACACTGGTGAACTTGGCTTATGTCTGTGCTCAGGGTGGCTATACCACGCTGATGATTGATGCGGACCTGCGTCGTCCCCAGATGCATACATTCTTTGATGTCAATAATTCTGTCGGACTGACAAATTTCCTGACGACCGATCTGGTATTGGAGGATGTGATCCTGCAGACGCCGGTTGAGAACCTTTACTTCATGCCGTCGGGTGTTCTTCCCGCTGATGCCGCGGGTATCCTTAACTCGCGGCGTATGTCCGAGCTCATGGCTGACGTTAAAAGCCGCTTTGACCTCGTCCTTGTTGATTCGCCGCCAATTCTGGGTGTCAGTGATGCTTCTGTTCTTGTGTCCGAGGCTGACTTAACCATGGTGGTGATTCAACACCGCAAGTTGCCAAGAGCGATGCTGGTCAGGGTAAAGCAAGCGATTGAAAATGTTGGCGGAGACCTCTTTGGGGTTGTTCTCAATAATGTGGATGTTCGTTCCGACAACCAGTACCAATATTATACAAGCTACTATACCTATTATTCTCCGACTAATATTCAGGAAGCCCCCAAGGAGAATGCGCTGGATTCAGATGAAAGGGACATAAGTGGGGCAGAATTGGCTGACTCAGCAGATTATTCGGAAGATGAATATTAGCAGGGATGTGGTATGGTAATCCTGAAGGTCATGTTGCCCACTAAACAGATTGCGATGAGGATCCATGCGCTGGCTCTATTTGTTGTAATGGGTATTACTGTGGCTGGCGCACAGGAACCTCAATTGGAGAAAGGTCAATCTTTTCTATTGCGCCTGGCAGGGGTTCCGGTTGATGACCAGTCATCAATCAGCCAGACGTATACCATTAGTGATGGAGGTACGATCAAACTGCTTTATCTCGAGTCGGAGATGACCGTGTCGGGATTGCGTCCCTCTGAACTCGCTCGCAAGATTGAGGCTGCTTACAAGTCGGCTGAGATTTTCACCAAGCCAAATATTACCATAACGCTTGGCGAGGCCTCAGGAGTGCAACGGTATGCAAGCATTCTCGGGCAGGTTAAGGCGCCGGGAACGGTGGGAATCGTCCCGGGCTTGACGATGCTTGATGCAATCGCCCGATGCGGAGGGTTTAATCCATTTGCCAATGCAAAGAAGGTCAAGTTGACGAGGGCAGGTAAGGCGACATATCACGATTTGTCACAGACGACCAATAAGGATAACACAAAGATCAAATCCAATGACATTATCACTGTCCCTCAGCGACGTTTGTTTGAGGGCGGAGATTAAGGAGTTGGATGGGGGAGTGGCAATCTTTCCAGTAACCTTGGTTGCTCAGATGCTTTGGATCAGATGGCGGTTACTTCTCATGTAGGAGAGTCCGGATACGATCGTCAGCAAGACACAAAACCATAATAAGCACTGACCCATCACATGAGGGATCAAGTCGTCAAGAAAGGCAAGAGGCACTTCTTTGTTACGGCCTCCTAGGTGGACAAGATAATAAGTGGCAGCGACAATTTGCGCGACGGTTTTCCATTTTCCCAGTGAATCAGCCATGAGGACCGCGCCCTGACTGGAAGCCAGCAAACGAAGGCCGGTTACCAGGAATTCCCGACTGATGATCACGATGGTTACCCAAGCCGGTATTAAACCGTTGCCGGTGAGCATGATAAATACCGCGCTGATGAGGATCTTGTCGACAAGTGGATCCATCAGTTTCCCAAAGTCAGTAACCAAATCCATTTTCCGCGCCAGATACCCGTCCAGGAAGTCAGTCAGCGATGCGGTTATGAAAAGCAAGCTGCCGATGGTGTATTTGCCGGTTAAGTCAGGCACCGAAATCACGGCAACGAATATCGCCGTTAGGAGCAGCCGGATAAGCGTGAGTTTATTAGGAAGGTTCATGATGGGTTGTTTTCTGGGACAACGCGTTTCCAAATGGGCACCACTCTTTTGAGTTTGTCCAGATACCATCTTGAGATTTCGAAGGCTTCCTGGCTGTGGGAACATCCCACACGCAGCACGACGGCTGGCTGTGCGGTAGGCACTAGACCTGTCCTGTGGATGAGTTGTGCCCGGTGTTCACAGAAGATCCTGCGGGCCTCGTCTCCCATTTCAAGGAGCATTTTTTCAACCATCCGGGGGTAGGCTGTGTAGTGAATGCCGGCGATAGGCTGTTCGTTCTCGGTGCCGCGAACCACTCCCCAGAAGACGACTTCTGCTCCAAATGCTTCATCCCATTGAGGAGTTTCGGAAAGAATGGGCTTGTTTGTGAGCAGGAAGTTTAAAGTTGGCATTGGTGGTTGCGTAAGTTCCTTTTTGCTAATTGAATGGGGGCGGAAGCTTGAGTCTTCCCATGAACTTCCCAGATATTAAGAGCTAAGCGACAAAAATGAGCAAGAGTGACTTCGGATTGATTGGCCTTGCGGTAATGGGACAGAATTTGGTTCTCAATGTGGCCAGCCGCGGATTCAGCGCATCTGTATACAACCGGACGGTGGAAACCATGACCGGATTTATTAATGGTCCGGCACAGGATACTGGTATTCAGGGTTACGAGAATCTAGAGGATTTTGTCGCAAGCCTTGAACGCCCGCGAAAGGTAATGCTCATGGTGCAGGCGGGTGCTCCTGTGGATGCTGTTATAGAGCAACTGGTGCCGTTACTTGAAGCAGGTGACCTGATTATCGATGGTGGCAACAGCCTGTTTACTGATTCCGAGCGCCGTGCAAAGCAACTCGGGGAACAAGGTCTGCTGTTTATCGGCACCGGTGTGTCGGGAGGTGAAGAGGGAGCGCTTAAGGGGCCAGCGATTATGCCGGGAGGCGATGAATCAAGCTGGGAGATTATCAAACCTGTGTTTGAGGCAATTGCTGCAAAGGTGGATGGCGAGCCCTGCGTGACACATATTGGGCCCGGCGGAGCCGGGCATTATGTAAAGATGGTTCACAACGGCATCGAGTATGGTGATATGCAGCTCATCTGCGAGGCTTACAACCTGTTTAAGGCAAGCGGGTTTACTGCCGAAGAGCTTGCGCAGGTTTTCGATACCTGGAATGCGGGGGATCTTGAGAGTTACCTTATTCAAATTACCAGCAAGATTCTTGAGCAGAAAGATCCCGAGACGGGAAAGCCTGTCGTTGATATCGTCATGGACCGGGCAGGGCAGAAGGGAACCGGTCGATGGACCGTCATGAGTGGAGTTGAACACGGCATCGTCATTTCCACAATCAATGCCGCGGTTGAGGCACGGATACTCTCTTCGATGAAGGAGCAGAGGATCATTGCTTCATCACAACTCAAGGGGCCTTCCGCTGAGAATCCTGATGATAGTGGATGGAGCAAGGAGGAAATGATAGAAAAAGTGGAGGCAGCGTTGCATGCCTCGAAAATCATTTCATATGCCCAGGGGCTTGATCTTATTAAACAGGTGGGGATTGCCCATGAGTGGGGGCTTAACCTGGGTTCCATCGCCCGAATATGGCGTGGCGGGTGCATTATCCGGGCAAGGTTCCTGAATCGTATCACGGAGGCATACAGCAGGGAGCCGGATCTTGGTAACCTGATGCTGGATGACTACTTCAAGGAGATACTCAACCGCAGCGAGCAAAACTGGAGAGAGGTGATCTGTCTTGCGGTAAGGCGTGGCATCCCTGTACCTGCATTCAGTGCTTCATTGGGCTATTACGATAGTTTCCGATCTGAGCGCCTGCCTGCCAACCTTTTGCAGGCACAGAGAGATTTTTTTGGTGCGCATACCTACGAGCGCGTGGATCGCCCTGCAGGGGAGTATTTTCATACCGATTGGCCGGATGTCATTGATACTTAGGGGTTATTTTTGCTGTAATGTGCATGGTTTGCGGCATAAGTTTTGTTATCTTAAGCAAATTGGTGGGAAATACCGCTGAATTGCATCAAAAAAATTTGACCAAATTAAGCTATCGACTATAATCTCCGCCCGCCGACCGGAATACGTCGGGCTCCCGGAAGGCTTGAGTTGATAACCTGTACCTACGAGTACATTTTTTATTCACGTCTTTTTGGAAACGGTGTTCTTTGAGAAGACAGGTTCGATTGAGTAAGGACGTTTACGTCATTACGAGATCGAAACGAAAATTGAAAAAGCTAATTTGTGCGTTGCGTGCCACTCGCTTGAAGCGATGTGGTGCGCGGTAAACAGGGTGCTTGAAAGTAGGCACCCTGATTCCCGTCAGAATATTTGTCTTTCATCCGGCTTGCCGGCTGGAAGACTCCATACTTTCTTTTCGGAGAGTTTGATTCTGGCTCAGAACGAACGCTGGCGGCGTGGATAAGACATGCAAGTCGAACGAGATTTAGCAAAGCTTGCTTTGCGAGATCTAGTGGCGAACGGGTGAGTAACACGTGAGCAACCTGCCCAGAAGCAGGGGATAGCCCACCGAAAGGTGGATTAATACCGTATGTGATCCCAAGAGGCATCTCTTGGAGATTAAAGCCGGGGACCGTAAGGCCTGGCACTTCTGGATGGGCTCGCGGCCTATCAGCTTGTTGGTGAGGTAACGGCTCACCAAGGCGACGACGGGTAACTGGTCTGAGAGGATGATCAGTCACACTGGAACTGAGACACGGTCCAGACACCTACGGGTGGCAGCAGTCGAGAATCATTCACAATGGGCGAAAGCCTGATGGTGCGACGCCGCGTGGGGGATGAAGGGCTTCGGTTCGTAAACCCCTGTCATCTGTGAGTAAGACTCCCAATAAAAGCTTGGGAGGTTGATATTAGCAGAAGAGGAAGGGACGGCTAACTCTGTGCCAGCAGCCGCGGTAATACAGAGGTCCCAAGCGTTGTTCGGATTTACTGGGCGTAAAGGGTGCGTAGGCGGCTGGAAAAGTTTGGTGTGAAATCTTCGGGCTCAACCCGGAAACTGCACTGAAAACTATCTGGCTAGAGGATCGGAGAGGAGATTGGAATTCTCAGTGTAGCAGTGAAATGCGTAGATATTGAGAGGAACACCAGTTGCGAAGGCGGATCTCTGGACGATTCCTGACGCTGAGGCACGAAGGCTAGGGTAGCGAAAGGGATTAGATACCCCTGTAGTCCTAGCAGTAAACGGTGCGCGTTTGGTGTGGGCAGGTTCGACCCTGTCCGTGCCGGAGCTAACGCGTTAAACGCGCCGCCTGGGGAGTAC
>JAAESJ010000570.1 GCA_024229495.1 Verrucomicrobiaceae bacterium
AGACCGCAGAGTTTTCCATAGAAAGCCAGTGTCTCGCTGCCGGTCAGGTATTTGTAGAAGTAGGGATTCTCGGGAAGAAACCCCACCGAGCCACGGCTCGCAGTATCCCCACTATCAAGGCCGAAAATGGAAGCCTTGCCCGCACTGGGGGAAATGAGCCCGAGAAGCACCTTCATGGTGGTGCTTTTCCCCGAGCCGTTGGGCCCGATCAGTCCATAAACTTCCCCGGCATCGACCTGCAGGGAAAGCCCATCAACAGCCACCACCTTTTCCTGCTTGAAGGGCAATCGGAATACCTTGGTCAATCCCTCGATCTGGACTGCTGGAGTTGATGAATCGGCCATCAGTGGGACAATGGAAATGGAAACTATATAATGGAGCGGGAAAACTCGCAAGCAACAGGCGTTTTCAACGCTTGCTCACCCGCTCCGAAAGGGGTGATCGCCCTAATCCTTCCCTTCGCCTGCTGCGAAGCTGCTCCACCTCTCCCTGGCATCGGCATCGAGCTGTTCAGGGAACCGGGCAGCCAACTCGACATAAAGGTCACCGTGTCCCCCCCCGGCCAAGGCCAGGCCCTTGCCGGCAAGCCGTAACCGGTCACCGGGACCGGAGCACTCAGGAACACGCAGTTTCACCCTGCCTCCCGGGGTTGGCACCCTCGCCATTGACCCGAGCACCAGCTCATGGATATCCAACTCCAGTTCATGCACCAGATCTGATCCCTCAACCTCAAAGTCCGGATGCCTCTGCAGGGTAATTACCAGATAAAGGTCGCCGGGACTGCCACCCGCCATTCCCGGGTTGCCCCTCCCTGATACCCTCAGGCGCTGGCCTTTTTCAACTCCCTGCGGGATTCTCACCTTTAATTTCTCACGCCCTCCACCATCCGGGCGTGAAAGAGTGATCTCGCGTACCGAGCCGTTATTCACCTCATCAAGGCTGACGAGGATCTGTCCTTCAATATCGCTACCCCGCCTTGGCGAAGGAACACCGCCTGCCATTGACCCGCCAAAGCCGCCGCCGCCACTGGGACGGCCACCGCCACCGAAAAAAGCCCCGAAAAAATCGCTGAACCCGGTCCCACCAAAGTCAAAATCGTTAAACCCCGCACCCCCACCGCCAAAGTCAAAGCCGGGTGGCGGCGTGAACCCCCCGGCTCTGCCGTCCCAGTTGGCACCCAGCTGGTCATACTTGCGTCGCTTCTCCGGATCACTGAGAACTTCGTAAGCTTCGTTGATCTTCTTGAACTTTTCCTCCGCCGACGGCTTGTCATCAGCCACGTCAGGATGATACTTGCGCGCCAGCCTGCGGAAAGCCTTCTTAAGCTCGGCCTGTGATGCCTCCTTTGAAACACCCAGCAGCTCATAATAATCCTGAAACTCCATTCTTACTCGCTATACCTGCGTTGTTATTCCCCGCCCACGGGGAAAGGAAACCTTAAGCTCCTTGTCTTCCTAAAGCAACGCACGCCCCGCGCCGACTGCATAAGGCCGGACACGAGGCGCGCATTTCTCTCTATTAAACAGCCGGAAGTCAATCCGACCGCTTGGTTCCCACATATGAATTGCTAGGCAACCTTCACCTCTATCTTCCTGGGCTTGGGTTGCTCGACTTTCGCCAAAGTCACACTAAGCAACCCGTTCTTGAAATCGGCCTTTACCGTGTCCGCCTCGGCATCTTCCGGGATACGAAAACTGCGCCTGAAACTTCCGTGAAAACGCTCCGTATGATGCACCTGGCCCTTGCGCCCGCTGCTTTCACTGCTGCGCTCTCCGCACAGTGAGAGGATACCCTGGTCAACAGTTACGCTGATGTCCTCCCTTGCCACGCCCGGCAATTCGGCCGCAATGCGGTAAGTGGAATCATCCTCGGAAATATCGACAACCGGCATCCAGTC
>JAAESJ010000571.1 GCA_024229495.1 Verrucomicrobiaceae bacterium
AGCGGAGAGCATGAGTCAAAGATCGGGTTGCTCCTTGATGACGGAGAGAATCGCGAGGTGCGCCTGGGAATTGTTGAGGAGGTCAGCGGAGAGCATGAGTCAAAGATCGGGTTGCTCCTTGATGGCGCAGAGAACCGTGAGGTGCGCCTGAGTGCCCTTGAGGAGGGGAGAGAGGCTAAAGAGCAGGAGATGAGGGCGCTTCAGGATGCAGTGAATGCAATGAGTGTGAAACTAGAACAACTGTCCGGGCAAATTCCTGTCTTGCGTGCAGCAATCGTTGAGAAGGATGAGGAAATTGCGCTTTTAGAAAAACGGCCAACAATAGAGCAAATCATGGATGCAAGAGCTACTGCATCTTTATACAAGATTGATGATGTTGATGGGGGTATGGTTACATTGAAGCTGAGAATTGAGCACAGCGAGGACCTTGCGCGCTGGACGCCGGTGGATGATGTGATTACGCACACCCTGCCAATTCCTGATGGCAAGAGGTTCTATCGATTCGCCTTGGTGCGGTGAAATTATTTACCTCGAAAGAAGGCGTCACTAGTGGTGTCCTTTATTGGGGGCGATTCTGTTCCGATTTTGACTTTCCCTTTAGCAGTTCCTTAATGACTTGCATCTCGCGGGCAAGTTCTTCCATCCTGACATGAAGGTCCACGATGCCTTCGCGAACAGGATCGGGACTTTCCTGTTGCCGTCGCTTCATTTCTTCCTGGAGGGAGACTTCGGCTTTCATGTCGTCCATGCTGCTCATGATTACTCCGATAACCAGGTTTAGGACGACCATTGTGCCGATCAATACAAAACTGACGAAGAATAAGGCTGCTCCAACCGGGGAGGAACTGGGAGAGGGTTGCCATTTCTCCATGTCTCCGGGCGAGTAACCATACGCATCGGATCCATACATGTTTATATACATGATGTCTGTCCAGTCCTCCAATGTGACGACGCGGAACAAGGAGAGTATAGCGGTTTGCAGGTTGCCGAAGTGTATAGGGTCGTTTTCTCCGTAAAGGAAGACCGCCATTGCGCCGTATGCATAGAAGAGAAGGAACAACAGGATCGTTACGTAGAACATTGATGGCAGGCTTTTCAAAAGGCAGCCCACCAGGATTTGCAGTTTCGGGATGACGGATACCAGGCGCAGAACCCGCAAGATACGGGCAAGTCGGATCACAGGAAGGAAGGCTCCGTTGATGGGCAGCAGGGGCTCCAGCAGACATGCCGCGACGATGAGGAAATCGAATACGTTCCATGGGTTGCGGAAGTAGTTCATGGGGCGGGAACCTTCGGCAAGAATCTTGATGAGTATCTCGATGGTGAAAATTCCCAGAACGATTGCGTCGAGGAATTCGAGGATTGCTGCGTTGCGTGTGGCAAATCCCTTGTAGGTTTGCATTCCCACAAGAACCGAGGCGAAGAGGATGACGGCAATAATGAACCGCTGGAAGAATGCGGTATTGGAGACGCGTGCGCAAAGCTTGGTCATGATACCAGCTTTCTAAGTCAGGGGGGGGAACCGGGCAAGAAGAAAGGCCGCGCGCTAGAAACGCCAACGCAGAGCCACTCCCGGCATTTCCATTCCCCAAAGGATAAAGCTTGCTCCCAGATTACCGGAAATTTTTCTGCTCAAGGAAAGGTGCGTGTCGGTGCCGCTGTATTGCACCATGAGTGAGAAAGACTCATGGCGCAGGGTTAAGCCGCCAACAGGACGCAGTTCATCAAGTTCATCAATGTAGGCGGCGCCCGCATAGGGGGAGAGGGTAAGGTTTAGCGCATCGATCTTGGGCAAGGCTTTGCTCAAAGTCCCGAAGAATGCGCGGCTTTGAATTTCGCGGTCGTCGACCCTGAAGTCATCGACGGAAGTCCCGAGAATAATTGCAGGTTTCCAGCTGTCGGGATTTTCGGATAAGGCTCGCCAGGTGGCAGTGATTCCTGCCTTGTCAGCGAGGGGGCGATAGTCTGCACCGAGGGAAAAGTCCTGAGTGAGCCAGAAAGACACTGAACCGTAGATCTTTCCAGCATCACCCTTCTCGGGAATCCAGCGTGAGGAAATCACCCCCTTGATTGGGTTGCCCTCAGCAGTTTGTTCTGATGCGCCACTCACGGTGCCGCCTTCGCCCGGTCACAATGCTCAGGCAGGGACTTCGGAAACACCATCCTGAGCGATCACGAACGGGGTGGTTATCAGTGCCATCGCAATCAGTAACAGGAAGGCTCGGACTTTTGGGGCACTCATTGTAGATATGGTTTTTGGCTTGAGCTTTGGTGGCTGATGGCCATCTCCGGATTTGTTTAGATATTATAATCCAATATGTCGGGTGCAAGCTACTTAATCAATTAAATAGGCATTCTGATTCTCATGGGTTGCGCGTAATGGTTGTCTTGTTGACGAGGCGGTCTGTGTAGAATCATTGTGGTTGATCGCCATTATTGGTGGTTGGCTTTCATGTGGCAGAAAATGATAGTTTTCTTTTGCGGAGGCGCGAGTTTCCAATAATCTGTTAAAGCAGGGTTAAAGCAGGGTTAAAGCATGGTTAAACTTTTGATCATTTCAGGGCTGGTGTTGATGCCACTGCTCACGGCAATGCCTGATGATCCTGTCTCCTGGGCATTCCATCCCCTGGAAGTGGAGGAGGTTCCCCCGGCTAAGGGCAAGCAGTGGGCGCGTAATGAGATTGATCATTTTATACTGGAGCGGGCCAGTGAGAAGGGGGTTTTTCCGAATGACTCCGCGGACAGGCAAACCTTGATTCGCCGGGCATACTTTGACCTGACAGGTCTTGCTCCTTCCCGTGAAGAGGTGGTGAACTTTGTAGAGAGCAAATCTCCCGGTGCATATGGGGAAATGATTGCCCGATTGCTTTCCAGCTCTCATTACGGTGAGCGCTGGGGACGGCACTGGCTTGATGTTGCCCGTTTTGGGGAAAGTCACGGTTATGAGAGTGATAACGAGCGGCCAACGGCCTGGACTTACCGTGACGCGGTTATTCGTGCCCTTAATGAGGACATGCCCTTTGACCGGTTCGTCCGCTGGCAGGTTGCCGGCGACGTCCTTCAAGGTGATGATCCATTGGCGACGGCTCTGACGGGGTTCATCACCTCGGGATCGACGGTTACCAATGTCGATGGTGTTGATAGGGAAAGGGCAACCTATGATAAGATGGATGACATTGTCTCCGCCACAGGGGCGGCATTTCTCGGATTGACCATTGGTTGTGCAAGGTGTCATGACCACAAGTATGACCCCATTTCCCAGGAAGATTATTACCGACTTGTCGGGTTTTTCCTGCCGGGGAAAGCGGGAGACCGGAATCTTGCCATCGGTGACTCAGGTAACAATGTGAAGGCGCTTACATGGCGCGGTGGCAATAAGCGGAGTAACCCCGTGCTTAAGCGCGGAGACGTTGAGCAAAAAGGGGGGGATGTCGGCTACGGGGTGCTCTCGGCACTTGATCCCGGTGGAACTGACATGAAGCGTAGAATCGAGGCGATCGGCAAGGAGAGCAGTGATGGCCGAACAGGATTGGCACAATGGTTGACGGATGTTGATTCAGGAGCTGGCGGACTTCTGGCCCGGGTTATAGTGAATCGCCTCTGGCAACATCACTTCGGCACCGGTTTGGTGAAGACCAGCAACAACTTCGGCGGTGTTGGTGATGCGCCGACGCATCCCGGGTTGCTGGAATGGCTTGCCGGTAAACTGGTGAGTGGAGGATGGCGATTAAAGCCAATGCATGAGTTGATCATGAACAGTGCCGTTTACAGGCAAAGCACGTCATGGGACAAGAAGCGGCATGTGGCCAATCCCGGCAATGACCTGTTGTGGCGCCGGCAACCGCTGCGTCTTGAGGCTGAGATTCTTCGAGACTCGATCATGAACACTGCGGGAACGCTTAACCGCAAGCTTTACGGGCCAAGTGTAAAGCCATGGGTTTCCAGTGACGCGATCAAGACCGGGTCAACCAACAAGTGGCCGACAAATGTAAAGGACGGACCGGGGACATGGAGGCGCAGTATATACGTGTTTATGCGGCGTTCCATGCGAGTGCCATTCTTTGAGACGTTTGATGTTCCTGATGGCATGCAGAGTCGTGGTGTTCGGGAGCAAACCACCGTGGCCACGCAGGCCTTGCTTCTTCTTAATAACAAGTTTGTGCGTGATCAGGCTGGTCATTTTGCGGCCAGGGTTGTGGCTGCGGCAAAGAATGCCGGTTCCCCGGATGGCGGGAAGAGCCTGCCGGCAATTGTCGAGGAGGCTTACTGGCTGGCCTTCTCCCGGGGGCCTTCCAAGGAAGAGCTCGACCTTGGTGTCGGGCTTCTTGCCAAGGAGGGACAGAATGTTGAGAATTTCTGTCACATTCTTTTTACCCTGAATGAGTTTGTCTATGTTGATTGATGCGAGTGAGACCGGCAACTTGATGACGCGTCGCGATATGCTTGCGCGTGCTGGGTGTGGGTTTGGTTCTTTGGCCCTGGCCGGTTTGATGTCGGGACAGGATCTGGCAGCATCCCCGTCGGCGAGGGCGGACAAGTTGCCGTTGGTGCCGAAATCGCCTCATTTTGCCTCCCGTGCCAAGAGCGTCATTTTCCTCTTCATGTATGGCGGTCCCAGTCATGTCGACCTTTTTGACTACAAGCCTGACCTCGCAAAACACGCGGGGAAAAAGGTTGGGGAGGTGGTTGATACCAAGGGGGCGCGCAGCAGTGGCGGGCTTTTTCCCTCACCTTACAAGTTTGCACGTCACGGGCAGAGCGGGCATTGGGTCTCTGACCGTTACCCGCACCTTTCCAGCGTGATTGATCATACTGCCATGCTGCGTGGCGTGTATGGTCATTCCATAAGTCATGCTCCAGCACTTTTTGAACTGAATACCGGAATGATACGCACCGGGTTCCCGAGCTTGGGATCCTGGGTGACCTATGGGTTAGGTACCGACAATCAGGACCTGCCCGGGTTCGTGGTGATGTATGATTACCGGGGGGGGCCGATAGGGGGTGCCCCGAATTGGGGTTCCGGTTTTCTTCCCGGCGCCTTTCAGGGGACGCCTGTGCGTTCTCGTGGAACGCCAATCCTTAATCTCAACCGGCCGGAAAAACTGGAGAGCCCACAGCAGCGGGAGTTGCTTGATTATGCGAGTGCGCTCAATCGCAGGCACATGGCGTCCCGTCCTGCCGACAATGCGCTGGAGGCTCGTATTGAGTCCTTTGAGCTTGCTTACCGAATGCAGTCCGCGGCGCCCGAGGCGCTTGATATTTCCAGGGAAAATGACGCAACCAGGAAACTCTATGGCATTGAGCGCGGCAACCCGGGTGAGTATTTCGGGAGCCAGTGCCTGATGGCAAGGCGGCTTGTTGAGCGCGGTGTGCGCTTTGTGCAGCTTTATTCAGGCGGAGGTCATGGTGATAATAACTGGGATGCCCACGGCAACATTACCGGCAACCATAACAAGCATTGTGCGGCGACGGATCAACCTATGGCGGGATTGCTTCAAGACCTTGAACAGCGTGGGCTCCTTGATGAGACCCTGGTTGTATGGGGCGGTGAATTCGGACGAACCCCACACAAGCAGGGGGGCAGCGGGCGCGATCATCATCCTTTTGGCTTTACCATGTGGATGGCCGGCGGGGGGATCAAGGGTGGAACGAGTTACGGGGAAACTGATGAGATTGGTTACCATGCCGCAGTTGACCGCACCTCGGTGCATGACGTTCATGCCACGATACTGCATCTGATGGGGATGGATCATGAGCGACTTACTTATCATTTCAGCGGGCGCGATTTCCGCTTAACAGATGTGGCCGGAGAGGTGATCAACAGCATTATTGCCTGAGCCGCCTGTAATTCTTGAACAGTCCTGTCTTTAGTTCAGGTGCATGCTAATTGCCGGAAGGCAACCTGAAAACCGGCGTTGTGGGTTCATTTTTTATGCTTTCCTCCACTTAAGCATCAGGGATATTCTGATGCTTAATATGAGTGATGAAATAACCATAAGTTGTCCCCATTGCCACGGGGCGTCGAGTGTGAGTGGTGAGAGTTCCGGGCAAGTCGTTGCCTGTCCGCACTGTTCGGGGAGGTTAACGGTGCCTGGGCCTGTTTCAAATGTGCAACCAGTGTCGCAACCGCCAATGCAACCAGTGTCGCAACCGCCAATGCAACCAGTGTCGCAACCGCCAATGCAACCGGTGCCGCCAGTCCCTCCTCCAGCATCTCAGGGTGTGTCTCCAATGATCATTGAGGCTTTGACGAGAACCAGGGGCTGGGTGCGTTTCTTCTCCATTATGGGATTTATTTCATGTGGTTTATTGGTGCTTGGCGGGTTGGCAATGTTGGTGGGTGGGGGTTCAGAATTTGGTTACGTCTACGGGTCGGAAGGTATTGCCATCCTTATTGGCTTTTTATACCTTCTGTTTGCAGCTCTTTATTTCTTTCCATCCCTGAAGCTTACCCAGTATGCCAACCTGATCACATCCCTGCAGGAAAGTCATACCGAGCAGGATCTTGTCAGTGCGCTGGATATGCAGCGTTCGTTCTGGGCTTTAATTGGGATTATGGCGATTGTTACCATCAGCCTATATATTTTGGTTATTCTCATAGTGATAGGTAGTATGTTTTAGACGGGTTTCTGCGACGAGAAGAATGCGCTTATTGTCTCGCGATAAAATCATTTGTTGTGTCCTGCTGATTTGTCAGCCTACGCTTGTTTTTGCAACAGCAAGGCAGTCTGATGTTAGTGGCAGGTTGAACGTTCTTTTCATTGCCATTGATGACTTGCGACCTTTGCTTGGTTGCTATGGGGACAAGATTGCGATCACCCCTAATATCGATCGCCTGGCAGAGCGCGGGATTGTTTTCAATCATGCCTATTGCCAGCAGGCGGTGTGCGGACCATCGCGTCTTTCGTTAATGACCGGTCGGCGTCCTGACACGACCCGGGTATGGGACTTGAGCACTCATTTCCGGGAAGCCCTTCCGAATGTTGTTACCTTACCACAGCATTTCAGGAACCATGGCTATCTCACGCGTTCGATTGGTAAGATCTACCATGGGGGAGGTCGCCCCTCAAGGGATGATCTCTCGTGGTCGGTGGCAGCACAGTATGCCGAGGTCCGTGATCCCAAGTTACGTTATGCCAGTGCTGATAACCTTAAGGGGAAAGGGTTAAAGCGCTCAGCGGCCGAGTCTGTGGAGGTAGCGGATAACGGTTACATTGATGGTATCGTCTGTGACTCCTCACGAGCGGCACTCAAGGAGCTGAGGAAAGAAGAAAAGCCTTTTTTTCTGGCGGTGGGTTTTCGCAAGCCGCACTTGCCCTTTTGTGCTCCGAAAAAGTATTGGGATCTTTACCCTCGAGAGGATATCCCATTGCCTGTCTCCAAATCGCATCCGAAGCAGGCTCCGGAACTTGCTGTTCGAAGCTGGAAAGAGCTTGAGGGGTATTCCGACATTTCCTCTGAGGAAAAAATCACGATCGAGCAAATGCAGGAACTTCGTCACGGTTATTATGCCTGCATCAGCTACGTTGATGCATTGATTGGCCGTCTGTTCGATGAGTTGAGGAAGACGAAACTGGAGGAGAATACCGTGGTTTGCCTTTGGGGTGACCATGGTTACCACCTTGGGGAGCAGGGATTGTGGACCAAGGCAAACAACTATGAATTGTCGACCCGGGTTCCTCTGATCCTGTCTGTCCCCGGTCAGGAAAATCCGGGTTCACGGACAGATGCCCTTGTTGAACTGGTTGATATTTACCCGACCTTGGTTGACGCCTGCGGGCTTGGTGCGGTCAGGGGATTAGAGGGGACAAGCCTCATGCCGCTTCTAGGCAGGCCTGAGCGCCCGTGGAAGACGGCGGCATTCAGCCAATACCCCAGGAGCTACAAGGGGCATCGTCACCGTGGTCACGGTGACATCATGGGGTATGCCGTACGCACAAAAAATTACCGCTATGTGCAATGGCAGGACTGGAAGAGCGGGAAAATCCTTGCCCGGGAGCTTTATGACCAGCGGCTGGATCCTTCGGAAATGCACAACATTGCAGGTGCGGAGGGACAGAGCGGGGTGCTACAGAGAATGGAAAAAATAATGACCGGGGGCTGGCGGGAACAACTGGTGGGAAGTGGTCGCTAGATGTTTATTTCAGCAGTGAAATTTTCGTTGCTTCTCCTCTTGTCATTGTCGCTGGTTAATGCTGCACCGGGACCACAGGGTGTGATTGGGGTTAAGGGGGATCCCAAGCGCGTGCTGCGCCTACAAATTACCAAACCGGGAATATACGAGAATTATCTCGTGGACAGCAACTGGGCGGGCGGTAACCGCGTCAAGATCAGTGCCGATAACGTGATCATCCGTAATTGCGAGATTCGTAACGCTTCCGGTAATGGTATTGGCGTGTTCGGTAACAAGATCGTGATCGAGAACTGCCGCATTCACCATCTGCTGGCGGGCAGTTACAGCGATCAGGTTGATGCCCACGGAATCACCGGGCGCTGGGGAGATGTGACCATTCGCAACTGCGATATCGGGCTTGTTTCCGGCGACTGCATTCAGTTCGATCCGGACCGCCGGTCGACCGGTCGTGTTGTCATTGAGCAATGCAGGTTATGGACCGGTTCGCTGTCCAGAGATGTCGCGGGTTTTTGGAAAGGGCAGCGACCTGGTGAGAATGCTCTGGACACCAAGGCCATGGTTGAAGGGGTGCGTGCACAAGTGATAGTGCGTGACTGTATCCTCCATGGCTGGAAGCAACCCGGGCAGGTCAGCCTCATGGCGGCACTTAACCTGAAGGAAAACGTACAGGCAACGGTGACAAACTGCGTTTTCTTTGACAATGAGGTGGCCTTTCGCTTGCGTGGACCAACCAAACGAGGCGGCGCCTGGGTGAATATTGCCAATTGTGCCATCTACACCACCGAAGTGGGTGTGCGTGCAGAGGATAATATTGCCAACCTGAAGATTTACCGGCTTGGGTTTGCCCGGGACGTGAAGCGAAAATTTCATACACCTGGTGGTGAGTTTGGGGCTGGTTATGAAAACAGAGGGCAGTTTTTGCCACCGCCGTTGAAGGAAGCCGTTGCTGATGGGATAAAGTAAGCCTTTTTACTTTGCTTAAATGCTCACTATAGTCATCGTGAGAAAGTTGTTAGCGGGGCATTCCCGTTGAGAGTAACAGGTATCATGAGAATCAAGGCAGCCACTATCGTTATCGCTGCCATTGTATTTTGCGCATGCGGAAGTGCGCAGGCAGGCTGGTCAAAGTATAATGCGGCCCTGAAGCGCACCGAGCATTTCGACAATTCCGGAAAAAGAATCGGCTGGTCAAAATACAATGCGGCTCTGAAGCGCACCGAGCATTTCGACAAGTCCGGAAAAAGGACAGGATGGACGAAGGAGAATGCATCCCTTAAAAGGCGTGAGACTTATGACTCGAAAAGCGCCCGGACTGGCACTTCACGGTATAACTCGGCCCTGAAGCGCACCGAGTATTTTGACAAGTCAGGAAAGCGAACCGGCTGGTCAAAATACAATGCGGCCCTGAAGCGCACCGAGTATTTTGACAGATCCGGCAGGAGAGTCTCTTGGGAAAAGTATAATGAAGCCTTGAAGCGCACTGAACATTTTAATGCCAACGGGAAGCGTATTCCTGCACGGACCGGAAATCGGTAGGTGCCGTCCTGATATTGGGTATTTTTTTACTGAGGTCGTTGCAAACAATGGGCGAGTTTATCAAGGCAATGGGTTTCCTGCTTTGGAGTGTTTGTTTTTGTTGTGCGGGAGTTAGCGCAGAAGAGCCCGATGCAGGACATGCGGTTGTGAAGCTGCGGGGAATGGGGAGCCTTGTCTTCAAGGATGCCAAGAGCGGGGAAGTGACTGAGGTTGTTGCCAACGGCAACACCGGAATAACCAATGAGCACATGAAGATGTTCGCCCTTTTTCCGGGATTGACGGACCTCTCCCTTGAGGGAACCCGGGTGAGCAGCGAAGGGCTTCGTCAGCTCCAGTCGCTCAAGAAATTAGAATGGCTCAACCTCTACCGGTGTTCGATTGGCGATGAAGGACTCAGGCATCTGTCGCGGATTAAAAGCATCAAGTTGCTTCCGATTGGACGATCCGGAGTGAGCGATGCCGGGTTGCAGCATGCCGGGCGTATGCTCAACCTGGAATATCTCGGGTTACGTGGAAACGACGTAAGTGGAAGGGGCATGATCCACCTGGTCGGGTTGAAAAAACTCAAGGGGCTTCATCTTGGTGAAACCAAGGTGGATGATATGGGGATTAAGCACTTGGCGGGACTTGTCCGACTGGAACAGTTGTGGTTGCATGACGCCTTGGTTACGGATGCTTCGATTGATCAGCTCGGCAAACTTTCAATGTTGCGTGAACTTGATCTTCGCAACTCTGACGTTACGTCTGTCGGGGTTGCCAGATTGCGTGAGTTGTTGCCGGGGTGCAAGGTGCTTTACTCACAGTGACGCGTGTGATGAATACCCTGCCAATCGAAGCCATGGATTCGTGCAGTTTTTTCTCCTCTGAGAACTAGCCCGGAGGCCATTTCAACTGCCGCCCTGCCAGTAAGTGGACATGAAGGTGAGGGACGCTCTCCCCGCCGTCATTACCGTTGTTAATAACAAGGCGGAAGCCTTGGTCAGTAGAGGAGAAGCCGAGATCTTGGGCGAGTTTGCGGGCAACCAATAGCAGGTGACCAAGGGTTTTCCTGTCATCATCATGTGCTTCTCCAATTCTCGGGATGACTTTCTTGGGGATCACCAGGATGTGGTGGGGGGCCTGAGGATTAATATCGTTGAAGGCAATGGACAAATCATCCTCGTGCAGGATATCTGCCGGAATCTCGCGCGAGATGATTCGTTCGAACAAGGTGGGCTCGGACATCCGTCTTCGGTAATGAGATCCCGGTGCCTCCGGGTGCGTGCGGTTTATTTACTTAACGATGAGCCCTACTCTGCCATCACGTAAATGAACCATCTTGCCAGCGATGAACTTGTCGATTTCTACCGTGAGTTCCTCGCACGCGTTATTCCACCGGCTTGCACGGCAAAGGTGTTTTACCGCCTTGCGTAACCCAAAGCAGAGGATTTGGGAGGTTCCGCAACGTTCGCACTCGGCGAGGCGCAATTGTAATTGCCGGAAGAACTCGAGTTCAAAATTGCTTCCTGCATTGCGCGCGATATCAAGCAGGGAGATGCGTACCGGTGGTGGGGCGATCTCAAGGGTCTTGGCAATATCGTCGCAACCCAGATAACTTAATACGTGCTCTATCTTGCAGTAGAGTTCCTCAATGGTGATGGTGTTTTTTGGGAAGCGGTGGCGAAGGTATTCGATGACCGCTCGTGTGATGTCGGTAGCAAAGAACCAGTCAGGGTGCCCTGCCTTGGTCGCGGCTTTACTGATCTCATCAGAAAGCCAGCGAGCTTCATAGCTCACGACTTCCTGGTTTCCAAATTTGAGAAGGGGTAGTTGATCTGGTAAGCAGACCATTTGATGAATTAGGGTTGGGAGCTAAAAGGATGGTTTGTTGGTTTACGCCGGAGATTTTTGACTGATTGCCGGGTAGATTGCAAGCTATTGACTGAAAAAATCCGGATGTCGCGCACCGGTGGAAGGCCTGCTTTCCAGTGACTGAATTTCCTCAATAAACTCACCGACCTCCTGGAACTGCCGGTAGACTGAGGCATACCTCACGTAGGCAACAGGATCGATGGTTTCCAGGCTTTTCATAACGCGAGCACCGATCGTTTGAGTAGGCACTTCGCGAATTCCTTCAATTTGGATTTCGGATATGATTTCATCTGCGGCGCTCTCAAGGACTTCTATACTGACGGGTCTCTTCTCACAGGCTTTCACCAATCCGTCCAGTAACTTGTTCCTCTTGAGGGACTCACGTGCGCCATTGCGTTTTACGACGTGGATGTCGCTGCGTTCTAACTGCTCATAGGTGGTGAAGCGATAACCGCAATTAAGGCATTCACGTCGTCGGCGAATAGCCAACGCCCCCTTCGCTTCCCTTGAATCAACGACCTTGTCCTTGAGGTTCCCGCATTTGATGCACTGCATTCTTTGAGGTTTGAGTCTGTGGTGTTTTCTCCTTCCGGGTCAACTCTCAAAGTTGTCGGGACGCATTTGGCATGAGCACGATTTCCAGAATTTTGATATTTCAGTAGAAAGCAGATCAAAAATTATAAGTTTACCCACGCCTAGAACGGTTACAGGCCCTGAAGCGTTCGCGAATCGGTTTAAGCTGCATTTCCGGTTGCCTTGACGAATATCACCGATATTCGAATGAAGATTTTTCTCTCCCTTGCCTGTGTTCGGGGAATTATCTCCTATTCAGAGCGGGTGAATTGGTAGCGCAGAACCTTGATCGGCAGACCTTCCGGGACATCAATGCTCAGTTCAACCGAATGTTCGTTGTCCCCCTTAAATTCGATGCGTGAGCGATAGAGGGCGTTGCATTGCCGCACTGGATCATAATTTTCTCCGGAAAGATCCAGAATATTGGTCTCAGGGTTAAAATCCCCCTCAAAAAGGTAGAGAAAGGGGGCTGTTGAGTCATTCCATGTGAAGATGTATTTCTTTTTCACCGGGTCGTAGCCCAGGGAGCCGTTGCCGGAGATAATCGACCCCATCATATCGGCCTCGAAGTGACTGTTGCACCAGAGTTGACCGAGCATGGTTCCCGTTTCCTTGCCTTCCACCTCGATGGGGTTGGCATCACCGCCCATGAAATAGCTGCATTGCACCTTCCAGGTCCCTTTTTTGCGGTGGATGAGAGAGTGTTCGTCGGATTCACCGATTGTTGTTTGAGTGGGCTGGTCGTTTTCAGGCATTTTCTGGGTATTGGCTAATATTCTAGACGCGAGAGATTAAACGGAAATTGAGAAGGAAGTCGATTCCTGAATTGCTGATTTTTTTTAAAAAAAATTGCGTGAGTTCGCTGTTGTAATCAGGCTAATCGCTTGGCATTGTTTGCGTCATGATACCAGGTTGTTTATTAACGAGTTTAAGGTTTTTGGCCATAGTTAGCTGTATCTTCTTATCGGGGGCATTGCTAGGCTGCAAAAGTAATTTCTTTGGGAACAGGGTAGCTGAACCGATCTTGGTTCCACTGGGGGAGTATCCGGCTCCTGGCGTTGCTGTCATCGAAGATCAACCATTGCCTCCTGACAGAGGAACTAATCCGGCACTGTCGCCCATTACCGACATGGAAACATCGGCCTATGTGATCAGGAAGGGGGACACTCTGTGGAACATTGCAAGGTCGCACAGAACATCGGTTCTCACTCTGCAAAGACTGAATGGGATCAGGGGTTCTTTCATTCGTCACGGTGATACATTACAGGTTCCGGCTAAAGGAGCGGCATTGCTTGCAAAGGAGAAAGCGGCAGCTCCCGAGCCAGCTCCTGTAGTGGAGAAGCCCGCTCCTGTGCCCGCTCCTGTGCCCGCACCTGTGCCCGCACCTGTGCCCGCACCTGTGCCCGCACCTGTGCCCGCACCTGTGCCCGCACCTGTGCCCGCACCTGTGCCCGCACCTGTGCCCGCTCCTGTGCCCGCTCCTGTGCCCGCTCCTGTGCCCGCTCCTGTGCCCGCACCTGTGCCCGCACCTGTGCCCGCTCCTGCATTGGAGAAGCCAGCGCCAGCGCCCGAACCGGCAGGGAAGAAGCCGGTGGAAGGGGGACTGGGATTTGGGGGAGATAGTGCTCCGCGATCCAAGCCGCGTTTAAAAAAAGACGAGGATGGATTTCTGAGGCTTCCGCCTCAGCCTTAGATGGATTGAAACATCCATGATGTGAACTCAACTGGTGAGTGTTAAGTGCATTGTGGCAGGCAAACCATTGCGTAAGGGATTCACGGCGGTCGGCATTGTGCCGCTATCGACTTGCGATACGCCGGTGTATACAGATTTTACTGTTTGTGAACTTGATAGGGGAAAGCTGTGAGCCGTAATTCTTCATCTTTATATCGGCTATTAGCCGGGGTGGTTATTGCATTGCTGCTGTTGTGTGTTTTACTTGCGACCCCGCTGCCAAGGAAGATTTACCGCAAGGTTGTGCAAATGGCAGGGAGTGCCGGTGAGCCGAAGATTGTTCGCGAGGTCGAAGTCAAGGAAGTGATCCGGGAAGTCAAGGTGCGGGAGCCTTTACCGGAGCGGTTTGTAAACTACAAGAGTGTTGATACAGCCAAGCTTTGGAGTGGAATTGAGGTGAATTCCGCAATGGAGGTGAGCGAAGGCAGGAGTGCCTCGGTGGAGAGAGTTAATTCGCAAGGCTACACCTTTGACTTCAAGATTAACCTTACCGTGCCCACTCCGGCATCCTCATTGGATGCTCTTACCGGGAACAATCCACACCTTCCGGGAACCTTGCCTGCAATTGCCGGTCTGTTGGGAAGTGGCAAGGTTTCCGGGTTTTACCATAAACTTTATGAAATTAAGGCCAAGCGGGTACAGCAATTCATTACCCGACTTAATGCGGTTCCAGACCGGCATAATTTCTATGATTGTGAGAGCATTATGGAACTGCAATCCTCTGAAACGGGGCAGAGAGTGTTTTTTCTGCAGGGAGACATGGATGTGGTATCGGATGGTTCAGATGGCGATCGGATGCCGGAATATGATGAATATATTTCCAAGTCCACCAATTATCAGCCATTCACCAGTTATGGCTGGAAGAAGAAAACCTCTCAGCCTAACCCTCTGCTTGCGACCTGGGAGAAGAAACTCGCCGTGGCGCAGGAGGAACTCGCAGGCGGGAAGGTGCGCGCTTCACGTGTCAGTTCCCACAAGCAGCAGATCTCGACACTGAAGCGGGAAATTACGGACATGAAGGCACGCAGTTTCCTAATTGCCCGCGAGGACCCCTTCATTGTGATTCCCTCCTGGATGCGGAGCTATGGTAATCAGAACCCATTTGCCCCCAATATAGGTGATTATGCTGCCGTCATTTTTGAGGATCGGGTGTTCCCAGCCATTGTAGGGGATTCCGGGCCGACCTGGAAGGTGGGCGAAGCTTCTTTGCGCCTGGCTCGTGAAATTAATCCCAAGGCCACTCCTTACAGTCGTCCGGTCAGCAAGCTGCATGTGTCCTACCTGGTATTTCCCGGCAGCCGTGATCCTGCGGATGCGCCGGATTTTAAGCGCTGGCATGACAGGGTCAGCGCATTGCTGGACAGGATTGGCGGGCTTGGAAAGGATGTGAAGCTTCACCAATGGTCCAATAATCTTGTGAACAAGGGCGGGGTGGATTAAGGCTAAATGGAAAAATTGCCGTTTTTTGGATTTGCGTTCCCGAGGAGGGGCCCCGCAAAAGGCGGTGAGGAAAAAGAGAGTCATTTGAGTTATGTCTGAAGAGGAGAAGCCAGCCCGACCCAAGTTGATTGTCCCAGGGGCAGAGGGCGCAGAGAAGAAAGCCAAGCCGCTTGTTGCGCAAGAAGCGGAGTCCTCGAAGCCACAGGTAATCCTGCCGCAGTCTTCGTCTTCACCGGGAAATAAGCTGGTTGTTGAGCAAGAGTCAGGGGCATCCCAGATGGAGGTTCCTCTGTCGCAGCCTTCTTCACCTCCGGAAAGCACGCCGGTGATCGTTTCAGCGGAGCCTGAAGAGTCTGCAGAGGTTGAATCGCAGTCAGCAGTTCCTGAAACAAAAGGTGATGGCAGTGGATCTGCGAGCCCAAAGGTTTTGGTGAGGCCGATGATCAGTCCGGCGCAGGGAGAAATTAGTAAGGGTGAAGAAATAATCGCAAGCGAGGAAGAGCCCGAGGAGGTTGTGGATGTGGGACCGCCCCCGGAGGAAGACGGCATAGCGGATATTGTGGGGGCCATCGGGGTTGCAGAGGAAGTGATTGCAGAGCTTGACGAGGTTGCCGAGAGAGAGGAGCGCGCAAGGATTGCCGAGGAGCAGAGATTAAGGGCTATTCAGGAAGCTAATGCACGCGCTGAAGAGGAGCAGAGGGCAAGGGAGGAAGAGCAGAGAGCAAGGGATGAGGAGGAGGCACGAATTGCCAGTCAAAGAAGGGAGAATGAGCAGTCCCCGCCATTGGGTCATGTTGTTCCGGCTCAAGCCGGTTACCCTCAGCAGGGGTATCCGGGTCATTACCCGGGCCATCCTTATCCGCCACCCCCCCCTCACGGGGCAGCAGGTGAGGGAATGCAGGTGAAAGCGCCGAGCGGGATACCCGGATGGGCGTTGTATCTGATCGGATTTTTAAGCGGAGCATTGATCTTACTGATTCTTTTCATGGCAACCCCGATGGGAGAAGGCTTGATCAGCAAAAGTCTCGTGGGAAAGGGGTGGAAGCCTCCGGTAATAAGGGTTCAGCCTAGTGGAGGGAGGTAGTAATCCGGCTCCTGGGGTGAGGTGTGATTTTTCCTTTTCGCGACAGAGCCTTAGGCATTTAGCCTAGTCGGGAAAGGGAAAGAACTGGCGAATTCACCACGGTTTGTTCAGTAGCAGTAGAGAAAAAGAATTTGGCGTTGTGGGGTGAGGCGGGTTATTGATCTTGATTATCCACCAGTAACATTCAAAACCTTAAGTCATGTCCGAAGAGGAGCCCCCCCAACGTCCAAAACTGATCGTCCCCGGAGCAGAAGCAGGAGGAGGTCCCGGCAAACTTGTTGTTCCTGGGGATTCTGCAGGCTCTACTCCGCAACCGGCAATTCCTGCCGGGCAGGAGCAGGCTGCCGAGCCAGCGAGCGTGCCCGTAATCGAAGAGCCCGTGCAGCCGATTGTAGAAGATGCCGCGGAACCGGTGAAGATTGCCGAGATGGCACCTCCCCCGGTGGCAGAGGAGTCAGCAGCAGAGGAGCCAGCAGCAGAGGAGCCAGCAGCAGAGGAGCCAGCAGCAGAGGAGCCAGCAGCAGAGGAGCCAGCAGCAGAGGAGCCAGCAGCAGAGGAACCAGCAGCAGAGGAGCCAGCAGCAGAGGCGGCGGCAGCAGAGGTGGCGGCAGCAGAGGCGGCGGCAGCAGAGGCGGCGGCAGCAGAGGCGCAGCGGCAACAGTATGAAGCTCAGTTAGCGCAACAGGAGCAAATGGCAGCCCAGCAACAGTATGAAGCTCAGTTAGCGCAACAGGAGCAAATGGCAGCCCAGCAGCAGTATGAAGCTCAGTTGGCGCAGCAGGCGCAACTTGCAGCCCAGCAGCAGGGTTATGCGCAGCAGCAGGGTTATGCGCAGCAGCAGGGTTATGCGCAGCAGCAGGGTTATGCGCAGCAGCCCGGAATGCAGCAGCCCGGTCCTCCGATGGTGGGACAACCGAAAGGGATACCCGGATGGGCGATTTTCCTGATCGGCTTTTTGGCCGCTACTCTAATCTCTATTGTGATCTTTAAGTTTACCCCTGTTGGGGAGGGACTGATTGGTGAGGACCTGAAAGCCAAAGGCTGGAAAAAGTTCACCAAGACGGCGGCCGAAGCAGCAGCAGAGGCTGAGGAATAGCGGTGAGTTATTCTTCCGGATTATTCCGGAACCCGGAAGATTCGGTCGCTGTCAGGCTCCATTGCCAGTCCTCCAGGTTTGATGTCACGCACGTCCAGAAGTGCGAACGGCGGATAGGGAGACTTAACGAACCCGGTATTTTCTGTTTTAAGGGCAACCGGATAGTCGGGTTTTTTTGTCGGTTCCGGTTTTTTATCGGCAACGTTTTCCTTAGGGGCAGGGGTCAATGGCGTGTCTTGTTTCTTAGGCGGAGGAGTCAATGGTGTGGGTGGCTTGTCATTTTTCTCCTCCGGGAGTGAGCTTGTCTCCTTTTGCTTTGTGGGGGGTGTGTTAACAGGCGGTGTGTTGGCGGGTGTCTTTTTTGTTACCGGTTGTTGTTTGGGACGAATGATTTCAACTGGTGTGCGGGAAGGTGGCTTTGATTGCCGGCGCGGCTTTGGTGGTCGGCTGTGTGTAGAAGGTGCAGGAGGTGATAATCGCGGTTGGACCAATACAGGTGGGGCCTTATACGGAACGGACTGGGCCTCGTTGCGTGTGCGGACATGACCGGAGAATCGTTTCTGGTGCCTATTGAGGTTGTTGGTTCTGGGGAATTTGGTGGTGCTGGTATGGTAAGAATAGCTTAACTCGTCACGGGTGCGTCCCAATGCCTTTCCCAATTGCTGGCCGGTGCTCTTGAGGTCCTTGCGGAAGCGTTGCCAGAAGCCGGCTTCTGGCGGTGCCGGCGCAGCGGGATCAAGCGACGTGTTGCCTGCCGCCGGGGGTGATGCCGCTTGTTTTGCCGCGTAGCCGTAACGGGTGTCCTCTGCGGGGCAGAGGGTCATGATAAGTCCCAGAGTGAGCAGGGACATGATGATATTCTGCGGGGTCTTTGCACTTTTCATATCAGTTGATGCGGGTTGGGCTGTTCTTCAGGCCAGGTTCAATAAGAGTCGCGTCATGATGATTACGCGGGCGGCAGGATGATTCTTTCATGCTGCGGGGCATTATCTGCTGACATTCTTTAATGTTGGATGCCCTGTTGAAATATAACCCATTTTGCTCCTATAGTCGCGAAGTGAAATTTTTTTTAATGTTGGCTCCATATGCCCTGCTGTTGCCTTTGTCTGCACAGCAGGATGTGCGTCCGGTCGAGGGACTGCGACAGAATGACCCGTCTGTACATGCCCTGGTCGGCGGGAAAGTGGTATCCTCGAAGGGTGAGCTCGAAGCGACGATCATTATCCGGGACGGAAAGATTCAGGGCATTGGAGCAAATCTTGATCCTCCTGCCGGAGCACGCGTTTGGGATGTTAGCGGCCGTCGCATTTACTCGGGCTTCATCGAGCCCTGGTGGGAGGTAACGCAGGAAGATGAGAAGAAGGGTGCCCACTGGCACAAGGGAGTGCGTCCTGAGCGCATGGTTTCATCGGGGACATTACCGACCGGGGACATGCTCAAGAAGAGGCGAGCACTTGGCTTCTGTGTGGCACACATGGTTGGTGATGCGGGTATTTTCAGGGGGCAGGGTGCCGTTGTCCTGTTGCGTGAGGGCAAGCGTGGCGAGCAGGTTATTGTCCCGTCCAGTGGTCAGGTCATTGATTTTGCCAACGGTGGGGGTGGTTACCCATCCTCATTGATGGGTGCTATCGCGCTGGTAAGGCAAACCTGTTCCGATGCCCGTTGGTATCGTGCGGCATCTGCCGCCCACCTTGCCAATCCCGCGGTGGTTCCAAGACCGGCAGACGATCGGTCACTTGCCGCCCTCGACCTTGGTGGACGCAGCTTTTTGATTGCTCGCGATGAGCTCGACTATGCGCGGATCGCAGCACTTAGCGCGGAGTTCAAATTCAGCAGTGTGTTGCGCGGCAATGGACACGAATACCGCCGTGTTGCTGATGTCAGGCGACTGGGATCACCATTAATCCTGTCGATGAATTTTCCCGGCGATCCCGCTATCGGAGACGTGACTACCGGCATGGGGTATTCCCTTGCCGATCTTGAGCACTGGGAGCTTGCTCCATCCAATCCTGCGTTTCTCGAAAGCAACGGCATTGATTTTTCCCTTACCGCTCACAGTCTTGAGGATGTCGGTGGGAAGTTTTGGAAGCATGTCAGGCTTGCCGTCAAGCGCGGGTTACCTGCCGGTGTGGCGCTGGAGGCGTTGACGTTGCGCCCGGCGAGAATGCTCGGCATTGAAGGGCGGTGTGGGGACATTTCACCGGGCAAGATCGCTAACCTTGTGGTGGCAAAGGGTGATCTCTTTACCGATGAGGAGGCCGAGGTGAGTGCCACCTGGGTTGATGGCCTGCCTTACCTCTCTGAGAAGGAGGACACGCCGGATGCATCCGGCGTCTGGGAGATTAGCTGGCCGGAGATCGACAAGCCACTCAAGTGGCAGATTGGCAGTGGCAAGAAGCTGAAAGTGAAATCGGGGAAGGATTCCTTTGATGCGCGCTGGAAAGGGGATCGCCTGCTGCTTTTCCCTCCGGCAACGCTGGTCGGCGGGGAAGAGCATTTTGCCAGACTTTCCGCCACTTTTGACCCGGAAAAGAAGACCCTTAGCGGGATCGCCGTGACGCCGGGGGGGAAGACCTTCTGGTGGGATGGGAAGCGAACCGGTGATGCCGACAAGCCAGAAGATAAGGATAAGGAGAAAGGTGCAGTGGAGGAAAACAAGGACAATGAGGAGGAGGTTCCCGCTCTCGCCTTTGACCATTACCCGGCCGGGGCCTACGGGCTCGCGGGAATGCCGGAGCAGCCGGAGCGGTTGATCGTGCGTGGAGCCACGGTGTGGACCTGTGGCCCTGCGGGGGTGATCAACAATGCCGACGTGCTCATTGAAAAAGGCAGGGTCATCGCGGTGGGCAAGTCCCTCAAGGTTCCTGACGGGGCAATCGTTATCGATGCCGCGGGTCGGCACGTGACCCCGGGGTTGATTGACTGTCATTCGCATGCCGCTATCAGTCGCGGTGTCAATGAGGGAACCCACTCGGTCACCGTTGAGGTGCGCATCGGCGACGTGATTGATCCCACGGACATTTCCCTTTACCGACAGCTGGGTGGTGGCTTGACGACGGCAAACCTGCTACACGGGTCTGCCAACGCGATGGGAGGGCAGAATCAGGTCATCAAGTTGCGCTGGGGTTCCGGTGCCGAGGGGTTGCGGTTTCGCGGAGCCAAACCCGGGGTGAAGTTTGCCCTTGGGGAGAACGTCAAACAGTCCAACTGGGGGCCAAGCAATACCACGCGTTATCCGCAGACGCGCATGGGCGTTGAACAGATCATGAAGGATTCCTTCATTGCCGCGCAGGAATATCGCGCCGAGATGGAGCGTGCCGGGCGCGAGGGTCGCCCGCACCGTCGCAATCTGCGCTTGGAGGCAGCCCTTGAGATCCTGGAGGGTGAGCGCATCGTCCACATTCATTCCTACCGGCAGGATGAGATCCTGATGTTTGTCAGGTTGGCCCAGGAGTTCGGTTTTACCGTGGGTACTTTCCAGCATGTTCTCGAGGGTTACAAGGTGGCTGACGCGATGGCGGAGATCGGTGCGGGGGGCTCGACTTTCAGTGACTGGTGGGCATACAAGTTTGAGGTTTATGATGCGATTGCCTACAATGGAGCGCTGATGCATGAGGCGGGGGTGGTGACCTCGTTCAACTCGGATAACAGCGAGCTTGCCTGCAGGATGAATACCGAGGCGGCAAAGGCGGTTAAGTATGGCGGTGTTTCCGAGGAGGAGGCCCTGAAGTTCGTGACGCTCAACCCGGCAAAGCAGCTGCGCATTGACAAGCGTGTCGGTTCCCTTGAGGCCGGCAAGGATGCTGATTTTGTGATCTGGAGTGGGCATCCGCTCTCCACCTACTCGAGGGCTGAGCAGACCTGGATTGACGGGCGGCGTTACTTTGACCTTGAGACTGACGCCAGATTGCGCCAGCAGGTTCGCAAGGACAGGGGAAGGCTGGTTGCCAGGGCGATGAAAAAGTTTACCCAGGAACCGGAGAAGGCTGATGAGGAGGTGAAGGAGGAAAAGGATAAGCAACCCGGGGGCAAGCGCCTAGTTGGCGGCCGGTCACCGTATTTACCATGGGTGCCAATCAACAACTGCATAACGGTAACCCGCGGGCTGTATCACAATGGCACGAGCCTGCATACCTGCACCTCTGCCGGCTGCTGCGCGCTACGCTAGTTCAGATGAAGAATTTATCCATCCACTTTGCCTTGATGATTACCGGTGCGCTTTTGTGCAACGGCAACGAGAACATTCCCGCTCCCGCCCAGCAGAGCCCAATCCTGTTTACCGGGGCAACGATTCACCCGGCCAGCTCGGCTCCCTTTGAGGGTTCCCTGCTGGCGGTCAAGGGGAGGATCACAAAGCTCTTTAAAAAGGGGGAGGCTCTTGATGTCCCAGAGGGAGCAATGGTGCTCAAGCTGGAAGGTCGTCATCTTTACCCGGCGATGATTGCCGCCAATACCGTGCTCGGCTTGACTGAGATTCAGGCAGTCCGCGCAACCCGTGACATGATTGAGCCGGGACCGATCAACTCCAACGTGCGTGCGCAGGTTGCGGTCAATCCCGACAGTGAGTTGTTGCCGGTTGCCCGCAGCAACGGTGTGCTCTTTGCCTTGAGTGTGCCGAAGACGCACGGGCTGATTGCGGGTCGCTCGGCACTGATGCGCCTGGATGGCTGGACGTGGGAGGAGATGACGGCCAAGGCCTCGGTTGGCATGCACTTGAGCTGGCCATCGGTTGCCGATCCGGAAACAGCGCGTAATGCCAAGCAGAAGAAGTCAATGGAGGATGCAAGCAAAGCGGGGAAGAAGAAGTTGCGCATGCTTAGGGAGGTTTTGGAGAAGTCACGTGCCTATGACAAGGCAAAGTCAGCGAAGGATCCCTCCCTGAAGACTGACCTGCGCCTTGAGGCGCTGGTTGCCGTTGTTCGTGGGCAGTTACCCTTCTTTGTCCATGCCCAGCGCTTGCCGGAGATTATTGCGGCGGTGGAATTCTGCGTGCGGCAGGAAGTGCGCATGGTGCTGGTTGGCGGGGCGGATGCTTGGCGCGCAGCACCGTTGCTCAAGAAGCATGACATCCCGGTTATTGTCAGCCCGGTCAATGCCCTGCCCGGGCGGCGCTGGGAGGATTACGATACAGCGATGCGCAATCCCTCGGTGCTGCAGGCAGCGGGTGTGCGTTTTTGCATTACCGGTCCGGGGGGCACGATGGATGCCCCTCATGAGCGTAACCTGCCCTACCAGGCGGCGCGGGCTGCTTCATTTGGTCTGCCCAAGGAGGAGGCATTGAAGTCGGTGACACTGTATCCCGCGCAAATTCTAGGGGTGGGAGACAGGCTGGGTTCCCTGGAGGTGGGCAAGGATGCCACCTTGATTATCACCTCGGGCGATCCGCTGGAAATCACCACCAGTATCAATGCTGCCTTCATCAGTGGCAGGCCGGTGAACCTTGCCAACAAGCAGACCCGCCTGTATGAGAAATACCGCGAGAAATACCGGAGGCTGAAGAAGGCGGCTGCCGGCGGGTAATAATAGGCAGGGGGCGCTTAGTTTCCGGCGACGTTCTCGCGCCGGCCGTTCTCCGCAGAGCGGGATGCAGCCTCGAGTACCTGCATGCAGCGCAACCCGTCATGGAAGTCCGGAGTGATGGTTTCATTATCACTGATGGCATTGATGAAGTCGGCCGCGGCGTGCACGAAGGCGTGTTCATAGCCGATAATGTGCCCCGGAGGCCACCAGTTGCCGACGTATTCGTGGTCGGGATCGGTGGCAAGGATCGTGCTGAATCCCTGCTCGGTGCTAGGGCCCGAGCTCGAGAAGAACTTGAGTTCATTCATTTTCTCGAGGTCAAAGATCAGGCTGCCTTCACTGCCGTTGATCTCGAACTGGTTGTGATTCTTGCGCCCGCTTGCATAGCGGGTGCACTCGAAGGAACCGACAGCTCCACTCGCAAACTCGACGTTCATCAGCGAGGCGTCATCGACGTCCACCTCGCCGGTGCCATTGCCATCGGGGTTCGGCCGTTCGGGAACGAAGCTTGCCTTCAGGCAGGAGACGGTGGTGATCTCGCCCATCAGGTAGCGCGCCAGGTCAACGCTGTGTGATCCCAGGTCGATATGCGGGCCTCCGCCTGCAAACTCATGGCGCAACTGCCAGCGCATGGTGGTTTGCGGGTCGGCCAGCCAGTCCTGCTGGTAGGTTCCCCGCCAGTGGTAGAGGCGGCCGAGCTTGCCTTCATCGATCAACTTCTTTGCCAGCCTGATAGCGGGGCAGCGCCGGTAGTTGTGGTTGAGGTAGTGGACGACTCCCGCCTTGTTGGCCGCCTCGAGCATGCTCTCCGCCTGCGAGGCATCCAGGGCGAAGGGTTTCTCACAGAAGATATGCTTGCCGTGCTGCGCGGCGGCCACTGCCATGTCATGGTGCAGGTGGGTAGGGGTGGCAATGTCGATGATGTCGATGTCCTCCCGGCTGATGAGCTTTTGCCAGTTACTCTCTGTCTCCTGCCAGCCCCAGTTGTCGGCAAAGGCACGGGTGGCCTCTTCATCTCGGCCACAGGCGACCTTCAATACCGGTGTGGCCTTGAGGTCAAAGAATCTCGGGGCTTGCAACCAGCCGTTGGAATGGGCGCGGCCCATGAAGCGGTGACCGATGATGGCGATATTAAGGGGTGATTTCTCGGGCATAGTGATTTTGTTGACCATTCCTCGCCCGGATTTAGCCCGGTTGCCAGTGTGGGTTTTCCGCCGTGGCAGGGTGGCTTATGGCTATTGCTCTCGGGCACGCAGGAACCAAGTTTTCCCTTCGGCGGGGAAGCTGCGCTGGATGATGTCGCCATTGCCGTTGATGCCTGATTCACGGGTGCGCCAGGTTTTCATGTCGAGGGATTCCTCAATTCGGTATGACGTGCCGCTCTTGGTGGGGAAGTTGACGGTTAGCAGGTCGAGGGCACCTGAGGGAAGGCGGGTGGCGCTGATGTTGAGGTTGAACTGGGGAGAGGGATCGTTGAGGTCATTGCTAAGGTTGATGGTGATCACGGCATCATCACTGAGCCAACCGTCATTTGCCGCCCGGACTACAACCTGCAGGCTCTGGATATTGACCATGCCGGGTTGGGTGATACGGAGCCCCTGAGGTGGGGCGGCCTGACCAAAGTTGTTGCGACCCCATGAGACCAGCTTGCTATCTTCCAATGTCATGCTGTGGAAAAATCCTGCGTAAACGGCAATGATTTTACCCGGGTTGACAGGCACGGTGGCTTGACCGAAGTCGTTGCGCCCCCATGCAACAACGCTGCCGTCCTGTTTCAGGGCGAGGTTATGGTAGGCTCCGGCGGCAATGGCAATGACAGCATTGAGTCCTGCCGGTACGGTGGCTTGACCGAAGTCATTGCGCCCCCATGCAACAACGCTGCCGTCCTGTTTCAGGGCGAGGTTGTGGTAACCGCCGGCGGCAATGGCGATGACACCATTGAGTCCTGCCGGCAAGGTGGCTTGACCGAAGTCGTTGCGTCCCCATGCAGCCACCGCGCCATCTTCTTTCAGGGCGAGGTTATGGTAGGCTCCGGCGGCAATGGCAATGAGATTCTCGAGGTCCCCGGGAACCCTGCCTTGGCCATTGTTATTGCGTCCCCATGCGACCGGTTTGCCGTTCCCGCGCAGTGCCAGACTGTGCTGGGCTCCGGCGGCAATGGCAATGACATTTCCGAGGTCCCCGGGAGCACTGAGCTGACCGTGGTCGTTGTTGCCCCAGGCGAGTATCGTGCCGTCTGTTCGCAGAGCCATGGAGTGCCATGCACCTGCGCTCACGGCTCTTACCCCGCCGAGGTTGATCGGCACATTCCCCTGACCGTGTTCGTTGTTGCCCCATGCGAACCCACTGTCCTCATGCACAGCAAGGTTGTGGTAACCTCCGGCAGCGATGGGGATCAACCTGGGTTGGAAGGTGAGGTCCCCGGAATCATTGACCAGCAACCGGTTCCCCTCGACGCGGAAAGCGGGGTTACTGTCTCCATCATGGTAGAGGTTATTTAATATCGTGTAGCTGACACTGTTGAGGTCTGGCTCAGCGGCATGGAGCCTTGCCACTTCTGTATCGTTGGGGATTTCCCTGGGAATGTTAATGGTGCGGTCATCGAATATCACTCTGGGCTGAATGGTATGGATTGTGGCTGTGGCGGCTGAAGATGTTTCTGTGGTTTCGGTTAAATCAAGGCGAGCTGATGAACCTTCAATGATCGGGATTGACTCCTCATATGAATTAGCCGTCGTAATCCTAAACAGAAGTGTGCGTTCCAGGGGAGTTGCGTTTAGCTGGGTAATCACAAGGCGTATACTGCCTTTCCCCGCCTCGGAGAGATGTTCATCGCTGAAGTTTCTTGTCTGCGATTGAGATCCTAGCCCCGGGCCACTTATTGTAACAGTGAGTGTCCCCTCATTTACAGTGGAGACGTGTTGGGAGGGGATTAATTGTCCGGAAGGCAATACTGTTCCCGGTGGAGAGGGTGTCCTGATGGTTTCGGCTATGTTTCTATAACGGATGCGGACTGTGCCTTCCACGGTTCCAACATCCTTAATGAAGGCAGTTCCCTCGGTGGAAATCTCGATGTTCCCTGTTGCGATTCTACCTCCTGTCACGGTGATGTTCTTTGCCAGCAGAGTCTCATCGTCGAAAACGACTGTCGCCTCGATTGTGCCACTCATCGAAGCGCTGTCAGAATCTCCACCCTCCGGTTGACCGCGTAACTCTCCCTCCAGCGCCCTGAAAGAACCGGGTTCCAACTTGAATGTCAGATCAACTGAATGCTCAGCGCCATTGGTGGCAAGGTTGAGGCAGAAGGAGACCGATAAAATTAAGGACTTTAGGATTTTGTGGATCATTACAATTCAGGCAAGAAGGAATACCTTACCCGGCTGTTTGCTGAGTGACAACACCATTGCATATGAAGAACTTATAAGTATTCCGTCCGCTACTTAATCCCCCGGTGGGCGGTGGGCGGGAATCTGTGCCTTGAAATCGCCGAGGCTCTGCCAGTAGAGGCGGCGGTTGAGGTCGACCTCGGTGATGGCGAGGCTGCCCCATTTGTCGGCCTGTGCCAGGGGCTTGCCGTCGTGGCCGTAGATGGCGGAGATCATCCAGTTGGCGGAGGTGTCGGTGTAGGTGCTGCTGATCAAATACACGTGGTTTTCACAGGCGCGGGCGGCACCGAGCATGGGATTGCAGCCCCACACCGGCCAGGCGATCACCTCGGCACCATTGTTGCTGAGTCTCCGGGCGACCTCGGGGAAGAAGCCATCATAGCAGACCATCATGCCGACCTTGCCGAAGCGCGTGTCAAAGACCGGGTAGCTGCTTCCCGGGCTGATGCCGCCCTCAATCTCGCCACGCGGCAGGCAGACCTTGCGGTATTTGCCGACTACCTTGCCCTCGGGGCCGATTAAAACCGCGACATTGTAGATCAGGTTGGCATCACGCTCCAGTAAGCCCGCGACAATGTAGAGGTCGTGCTTCTTTGCCAGGGAGCCAAAGTAATCGGTGGAGGGGCCGGGAACGGGCTCGGCACACTCGACAAAGCTGCGCCCACTCTTGTAATAGGTGAGGGTTTCGGGAAGAACCACAAGATCTACCTTCTTGCCCGCCGCCTCGGCAATGAAGGGGGCAAAGAGTTGGCATTTTTCTTTGTTTGTCTTCCCCGCACGGGGCTGGAAGTGAATGGTGGCAAGGCGTGCCTTGCGCGGGGCGGGAGCAGTGGTGGCAAGCAGGCTGACATCCTTCCAGTGCACACGGCCGGCAGAGAGCCAGCGCAGGCAGAGCTCGATCTTGACCTGCACCGCGGCAGAGGGGGCGCGGAATACCACATTGATCTCACTCCAGCCCGCCTGATTCGGTAGTCCTGCAGGCGGAAACTCGGGCTCTGCCTTGGGCTTGGCGCCGGGGCTATAGGAGGCAAAGCTCGGCTGATCGCGATTTACTTTATTGCCCTTGGCATCCAGCCAGATCAGCCGCTCGACAATGTGGCGGGTGGGGGAGTTGACCTGCTCGACTTTGCGCCTCGCCCGGAAACGGTAATGCTGTCCGCCCTCAACCTTGAAGTGCTTCTGCCACTGGCCGGTGGCGCCGTGGCGCCCTGTGGCATCGATGGAGATCAGCCCGTCCTTTTGCGCAAAGGAGGGGCGCAGCTCCTCACGCGGGCTGGATGCCTGCCAGGTCACAGCTGGATTCCCGTCCGGGGCGGCAGCCGGGAGGGCGGAGCAGGGTAAAAGGATGCCAAAGAGGGGCAGGAAGAGAGCAGCCGGTTTCATAACGCGCAAATCCTAGCTGAAAGCCCGTGAACAAGGCAAGGATGCCCTTGGCAGGTTGGATGGGGGAGCGATCCCTGCTTTTCTTCCTTTTTGCTGTTGGTTTTTCTGCCCCTGCCTTCATATAAAAGGGCAAGGCATGGACTTGAAACCAGATGCCCGTCTATACAATCATCATGCATTGCGTTTTTCCTACATTTTCAGTCATCGCTGCCCTTTTCCCCGTGATTTGCGGGTTAAGTATTGCTGCCGATAATGAGGACCTTTTAGCCGGTCATCCACGACCATCCTACGCGGAAGTGGAGAATATCAATGCCATGGCGGCCACCTTGCGTGCCTCACTCGGCAAGCAGGAGCGCTATTCCTTCTCGCGCAGCTGGTGGGACTGGGACCGTCTGCGCGCCCGCTACGTGGATGGCGGGCGCAAGGACAAGGGGGCACTGAAGATCCTGCATGCCGTCTTTTGCGCCCTGATGCTCGACTGGCATGCGAAGCTTGAGGCAAAGGGTGAGGGCGAGCTGATGTTCATCTACTTTGTCACCACCGCCCCGGGTAGCAAGACGGAACGCAAGCTGTCGGACGGGGCAACCCTCATACGAGACTATCACGGAGGCGGATATCACGGCGGCTGGGGCGGGGCCGCGCGCATGCGTATCTACGAGGAGCTTGCGAATCGAGGATTGCTCACTGCCGGGCAGAAGGCGCGCTTCAAGCGAATCGTCCATCAGAGCCTCAGCGAGCGCTTTCTCAACTTCAAGCAAGGCTCGCAGCGTGCCGACAATCACTCTTATGGAAACGCAGGCGGGATTGCAATGGCTCTCAAGCTTTTTCCCGACGCTCCGCAGGCGAAGGAGGCACGCGACTGGCTCAACCGCATCTGGGCCTCGCTTGCCGATTTCGGCGACTGGAAGGAGTGGAACTACTACCCCTACGGGCCGATCTTCCTGCACGGCATGATTGACATTGCCGAGGCGACCGGGCGCATCGAGAGCGAGAGTGCCTTGATCAAGGCGGTGGCACGGCGTTGCCTGGGCTTTGTCCACGGTGGAGGGGTGCGCGGCAATCCCAACTCCGGGGCACCAACACGCAAGGACTTGGCAGGTCTCTATGCCGACCCGTGGAGCCTTGGCTACTATCAGGTGGAGCAACCCGCCCGGGACGGTCACTTCTGGTATCGATTGGCAAAGGCCTACCGCGACCCGGAATACCTGTGGGCCGCCGAGCAGGTGAACCTCGGAGGCCGGCCGCCGGGCGGCAAGGTGCCCGAAGATTACCTCAATGCTTACCGCAAGCGCTTTGGCTGGTTTATTGAGCGCGGCATTGAGCCCAAGCAACCTGCCGGGGGGGCGGCCATCGGCCTGCTCAGTGCACAGAAGGAGAAAATCCCCGAGCGGCTTTACCTGAATGCCGGGCGCTCTCCCGGCGATCCAGTCGCCGCATTTTTCCTCTACCCCGAAAAGGATGCGCACCTCGACAATGTCTCAGGCCACCTCTACGAGTATAGCTTTGGCGGCGCCAAGCTTTTGCACAGCTCAGGCAAATACAATAATGTCTACTCGGGCGACACGTTGCGGGGCGGGGGCACCGGTGAGGAAAGCCTTGACCTCTTGCTGGTGATGCACAAGCGCCACCCCTTTCCCATGCACCCGGACCGCAAGGGCGATGAGCGCGACTTCATGCGGCGCGGCTCGATTACGCCACTGCCGGGACTTCTTATCGCGGAAAACAATGAGTCTGGAGACAGTTTCGCCCGATTTGGTTTTGATGACTACTACGGGGAGGGGAGTCGCTGGATACGGCGGGTTGTCCTGACCGCCGAGGGAGCACTGGTGGTTGCCGATGAGTATGTCGGTGGCAAGGCGCTCACCGAGCAATACCGGGCCGGCCCTCTGTGGCACGTCGCCGTTGCGGGGGAGGAGAATTCACCCGGGGAAGGGCAAGTCAAAAAAGAAACGGGCAATTGGTTTTCCGCTCCCGCTTTTGACCACGCCTGGTGGAGCAAGTCACCAAGTCGCCTGCTGGTGCTTTTCTGCGATGATGGCAAGTCTACCTTTGGTTCGCTGCCCCAGCGCCATTCACAGGATACCCGGCCCAACCGGCTGGTTTTCGCCTCGCGCGCCATTGCCGCCGGGCGCACCGAGCGATTCCTTTCCGTCATGCTACCGTATGAGGCAGAGCTCCCGGCAGAGCGTGTGGCCGCCGGAATTGCCTGCAAGGTGAGTGATGCTGGGCTGTTTTCCGCCCGTATTGACGGGGTTCAGGTTGAGATTAAGGGCGGCAAGTGGTCGGTGAATCGCCCCCGGGGGAAGGGCAAGTGAAGCGTTTTCTGGCGGAATGACTTCGGAGCTTTACGCGACCATTGCCCACGGTTAAAATGCAAGGTCTACCAGCCAAATCCAGCAAGTTGTCCGTATTGAAACCAAGCCGAAGTATTTATTTTTTTACCGCCTGTGTCGCGGGTATCGCCTGTGCTGTCTCCTTTTTTGAATCTGCCCATGGGCGCACCTGGACCTCGGTAGACGGCCGAAAGCTGGAGGCCGAGTTCATTAACACCAAGGGAGGAAAGCTGTTGCTCCGGCGTGATGCCGATCGCCAGGGTTTCGCTCTTGATCTGGACAAGGTTTCCGAGGCCGACCGCAAGTGGGTGAAGGAGCAGATGGAGGGAAACGATGAACGGGCAGGACGTAACTGGTGGTCGCTGCAACCGATTACAAAGAAGGATCCCCCGGCAGCCGGCAACGCAGACTGGGGCAGCAATGAGATTGATGCCTTTATTCTGGCAAGACTCAAGCAGGAGAAACTTTCCCCCTCGCCGCGCGCCACGGCACGCGCGCAGGTGCGTCGCCTTTACTTTGACCTCACCGGCATGCCACCTTCCCCGGAGGAGGTCATCGCGTTTGGGAAGGATCCTTCTGATACCGCTTATCTTGCCATCGTCGACAAGTTGCTGGCCTCCTCCCATTACGGGGAGCGCTGGGGCAGGCACTGGCTGGACATTGCCCGCTTTGGCGAGAGCGACGGCTTTGAGCGCAACGCCCCGCGCAATAACCTTTGGCCGTTCCGTGACTGGGTGATCAAGGCGCTTAATGCTGACATGCCCTATGACGAGTTTGCCCGCATGCAGGTTGCCGGTGACTTGATCAAGCCCGGCGTGGAAGGCAAGTCGGCGGTGGCTTTCCTGGCAGCAGGGCTGCACAACACCACTGTCGGCGGCAGTGAGTTCATGAAGAAAACCGCCCGTCAGGATGAGCTTGAGGAGATCGCCGGTGCCGTAGGGCAGACCTTTTTCGGGCTGACCGTCAACTGCGCCCGCTGTCATGATCACAAGTATGATCCGATCACCCAGAAGGAATACTACAGGCTGACCTCAGCGCTCGGCGGGGTCTACCACGGTGACCAGCAGGTGCGCGTCATTGTGGACGCGGACAAGCTTGCCGTGGCTCAGGAAGCGCTGAAGGGGACGGAGGACAAGCTGGTCGCCATTGACAGGGAGGCGCGGGAGAAGGTGCTCAAATCGCGCAAGGGAGCCCCTGATAAGGCGCAGCCACAGGTGCCCAAGCCCTTCGCGCAGTGGGAATTTGAAGGTGACTTGCGCGACAGCCTGGGCAAGCTGCACGGTGAGGCGTCAGGAGGGGCGCGGGTGGAGAATGGCGCGCTGGTGGTCAATGGAAATGACGCCTTTGTCAGGACATCTCCCATTGCCAAGGATGTCACCGAGAAGACTCTTGAGGCATGGGTCCTGATCGACGGCCTTGACCAGCGCGGAGGCGGCGTGATTGGCCTGCAGACGACCAACGGCACCAACTTTGATGGGATCGTCTATGGTGAGCGCACCCCGCGCGCCTGGATGTCAGGCAGTGAGACCTTCAAGAGAAGTCAAGTCCATGGCGGTCCGGCGGAGTCTGAAGCGGACAAGAAGCCTGTCCATGTTGCCATTGTCTATCATGCCGACGGGCGGATCACCCGCTATCGCAACGGGGTGGAGTATGACCAGACCTACAAGGCGGGCCTGGCAAAGTTCAACAAGGGGGGCTCACAGTTCATCTTCGGCATGCGGCATGGTACCGGGCCGGGCAATGCGCGGATGCTCAAAGGACGGATCCTGCGTGCGCAGTTCTATGACAGGGCGCTTGCCCCTGATGCGGTTGCCGCATCAGCCGGTGTTGAGAGCAGTTTTATTTCCGAGAAACAAATGCTGGCAGCTCTGGATGCCGGGCAGCGGGAGGAACGCACCAGACTGAAGGCGGAGGCTGACAAGTTGCGCGGGGAGATCAAGGGCTACAATTCCTCAGGAAAGCAGACCATCTACACGGTTGCTGCGCGGGGAAACCCGGGGGTAACCCGTCTGCTTAACCGCGGCCATGCCCTGCAACCCAAGGAGGAGGTGTATCCCGGCTCAATCAATGCGGTTTCAGGAATCTCCGCAGACTTCAAGATCGACAAAAATGCCCCTGACTCGGAGCGCAGGAAAAAGCTCGCGGAATGGATCACCAACCCGGGCAATCCGCTCTTTACCCGGGTTATTGTCAACCGGCTGTGGCACCATCACTTTGGCACCGGGCTGGTAAAGACGCCCAATGACCTGGGATACAGCGGCGGGATACCGAGTCACCCGGAACTGCTGGATTGGCTTGCCGTGAAACTTAAAGAGGAGGGTTACCATCTCAAGGCGATGCACCGCATCATGGTGACATCCAGTGCCTACCGTCAGGCTTCCAGCCCCAATGCGGTGGCGATCGCTGCTGATGCCGGCAACCGCCTGCTGTGGCGCAAGTCGCCGGTGCGCCTTGATGCCGAGAGCCTGCGCGATGCAATGCTCAAGGTCTCGGGAAAACTCAACACCAGGATGGGTGGTCCCGGCTTTCGTGATGTCACCCACCGCTCCCTTGATGGAACCACCTATTACACGCCCATTGACAAGGAGGACGCTGAGCTGAACCGCAGGACGGTATACCGCTTCAGCCCGAGGGGGCGTCGCAGCGCAATCCTGGATGCCTTTGATTGTCCGGATCCCTCCACTGCCGCGCCGAGTCGCTCGGTGACCACCACGCCTTTGCAGGCACTCTCACTGATGAACAATGCCTTTGTGCTGCGCATGGCCGGAGGATTCGCGACGGGCATTGAAACACAGGCAAACGGTGATGTTGCCAAGCAGGTCGAGCTTGTTTATAGCCTTGCCTACGGGCGTGTGCCTGACGTCGAGGAAAAGAAGCAGGCCGGGCAACTGGTTTCCAAGCACGGGCTGAGTGCCCTGTGCCGGGTATTGTTCAACAGTAATGAGTTTGTCGTGATCGAATGATGGATAACAAAATGACCCTTCCAAGACGGGACCTGCTAAACTGGGGAATCCGGGGCATCGGGGCAAGTGCCTTTGCCGAGTTGCTCCTCAAGGATCAGGCCAACGCATCAACCGGGGCCCTGCTTTCGCATTTCGCGCCCCGGGCAAAGCGGGCAATCCACATCTGTCTGGTTGGTGGCATGAGTCACATTGATTCCTTTGACCCGAAGCCGGAGCTTACCAAGAACCATGGTAAGCAGGCTGAGCTCTCCGAGAAGCCTGATATTTTCTTTGGCAGGGTTGGTCCCCTGCGCGGGGCGGACTGGGAGTTTAAACCGAGAGGCAGGAGCGGGTTGGAGGTTTCCGAGATGTTTCCGCACATCGCCGCTCATGCGGATGAGCTTACAGTGATCCGCTCCATGGTCTCACAATCTGCCAACCACACCCCGGCTCTGTTCTTCCAGAACAGCGGGTTTGAGTTCAACGGCTATCCCTCAATGGGTAGCTGGGCAGCATACGGGCTGGGTGCTGAGTCAGAATCCCTGCCTTCCTATGTGGTTCTTCCTGATGGTCGCGGTGATCCCAACGGCGGTTCCTCGAACTGGACCAACGGTTTTTTGCCTTCGCAGTTCCAGGGGGTGCGCTTTGGCAGTGGCGAGCGCCCGGTACAGGATCTTTTTCCGGCACATGAGATTGCATCCGGTGAGGAGGAGGCAAGCCGCAGCCTGCTGGAGCAACTCAACGAGAAGCATCGCGAACGCACCCAGCTTGATGACATACTCTCAGCGCGTATCCGCAGTTATGAACTGGCAGCGCGCATGCAGTTGGCTGTCCCTGAAGTGACGGACTTCAGCGGTGAGAGTGTTGCAACCCGGGAGATGTACGGCATCGGACAGAAGCCGACCGATGATTGTGGTAAGCGTTGCCTTCTTGGCAGGCGCTTGCTGGAGAAGGGCGTGCGTTTTGTGCAGGTGTTCTCCGGGGGGCCGATCGCCGGTAGCCCGCGCAGCAGCTGGGATGCTCATGAGAACGTGAAGCAAAACCACGGTGCGGAGGCAGCGAAGATTGACAAGCCGATTGGTGCCCTGCTTGCCGACTTGAAGCAACGGGGAATGCTCGATGAGACCCTCGTGCTTTTCACCACGGAATTTGGCCGCACACCTTTTGCGCAGTCTGACAAGGGTAAGGTTGGCCCCGGGCGTGACCACAACAAGGGCGGGTTTTCAATCTGGGCCGCCGGCGGTGGCTTTAAGCCGGGAATCGCCCATGGTGGAACCGATGATATCGGCTGGAAGGCAGTGGAGAACCCTGTCACCTGGCATGATTTTCATGCCACCGTGTTGCACCTGCTCGGTATTAATCACAAGCGGTTGACCTTCTATCATAACGGAATTGAGCGCAGGTTAACCAATGTCCACGGCAATGTTGTCGGGGAAATTCTCGCCTAGTTAAACCGCCCGTCAGAGTCAGGGCCCTTAGAACAAACTTCGCTTAACCCTTCTTGTAACCGGGGTTCTTATCGGTGGGTACGGGGGCCTGTGTAGCGCTTCGCCATGACTTGATCCTGGCGTGCATTGACTTGGCTTTTTCAGGTAGGGAGGTGGCAAGGTTTACTTTCTCACCGATATCCTTGGCAAGGTTGAAGAGCTCCAGCCGCCCATCCTCAAAATACTCAATGAGTTTCCAGTCGCCCTCCCGGATGACACCGCATGGGCGCGCGCGGAAGAAGGGATCGGGTTGTTCGTTGTTGCGCAGGTAGCTTTGCAGATAGGCGGGGAAGTGCCAGTAGATGGAGCGCTTGGCAATTGTCTCTCCCTTGAAGAGGGGAAGCAGGTTGACCCCGTCCTGGATCTGCCCGGCCGGCAGTTTACCTCCGCAGATTGCCCGGATGGTGGGATGCATGTCAACGGCGGCAATGGGGGTTGAGCATTTGGAGCCGGGCTTGACGACGCCCGGCCAATTGACAAAGAAGGGCACACGAATTCCTCCCTCATAGTAAGTTCCCTTGTATCCCTTGAGCGGGTGCATGGAGGTGGCTGGACCATAGCCGCCATTGTCCGAGCCGAACAGGATCACTGTGTTGTCCTTGAGGTTTAACTCCTCAAGTTTTGCAATGATACGCCCGACCCCATCGTCAACACTCTTGATCATGCCGCCCATGATGGCGTGATTGTGCAGCTTACCTGGTTTCTTGGAGGCGAAATACTTCCTGTCTTTTTCCTTTGCCTGCAGCGGGGTGTGTACTGCGAAGTGCGTCAGGTAGACCAGCCACGGTTTTTTCCGGTTGTTCTCGATGAAGCGAATGGCCTCCTCACTGAGACGGTCAGTCAGGTATTCATCCTTCGGAGAATTCTTCAGGCCGGCAACATTGCCGTGCGGAGGCAGGTATCCTCTCGGCGGGCTGCCGGAACGGCCGCCGCCGATGTTCAGGTCAAAGCCGTAGGGCAGGGGGTCTTTGCTCAGGTGCCATTTGCCCAGTGTTGCGGTGGTGTAACCGGCTTTCCTGGCACATTCCGCCCAAGTGGTGATTTCAGGGCGCAGGGTGTCAGTCCCCGGGATGTGCTTGAGGCGGCGGTGCTCACTCTTGCCGCGCGGTCCTGTTCCCACGTTGTAGATCTCGTGGCGCGGGCTGTATTGGCCCGAGAGCATACAGGCGCGTGAGGGGGCGCAGTTTGCAGCACCTGCGTAGGCATCGGAAAAAACCATCCCTTGCGCCGCAAGCTTGTCCAGGTGCGGGGTCTCGTAGAAATCCGACCCGGCGTAACCGGTGTCCCGCCAGCCAAAATCATCCAGGTAGATGAAGAGGATGTTCGGGCGACCGGCTCCGTGGCAGAAGGCAGTAAGCAGCAGGAGAATAAGGATCGGCGCACGCATGGGCAGACTACAGGGAGGATGTGGAATTTTTCCCCGGGGTAGGGTTTACTTGTTCTAGAGCTCCTTGATCCGGATGTTTCTCCACTGGACGGTGAACGGACCGGATTTTTTCCCGATGCCGTGCACCTGTAACCCGATAAGCCCCTTGGAGTGGGTCTTGTAGATGGGCTCATCGGCCAGGTCGGCAATGGCTTCACCGTTGATCCATGTCTGGATGCGGGGGCCCTTGGCAACAATGCGGTATTTGTTCCACTCGCGATCCTTGAAATGCTTGTGCGGCTTGAGCTCAGCCTTTGGAGTGAGCCAGCCGCGACCTGTTGCCTCCCCGCACACATATCCT
>JAAESJ010000572.1 GCA_024229495.1 Verrucomicrobiaceae bacterium
CAAAACTCGATTTAAGCAAAGGGTATTGGCACATAAACTTGGCAAAGGAATCTCGACCTTTGACCACTTTTATAACTCCCAGTCACAGTTTATTGCAATTCACTCGTCTGCCCATGGGAATGATCGATTCCGGCGCCGTCTTCTGCAGAGCCATGGAGCAGACCCTCCGAGGATTAAACGGAGTGGATTCATACATTGACGACATTCTAGTTCATGGAAAAACGAAATCGGAGCACGATAGGAATCTTCTCGCCGTTTGCTCCGCTTTGGAAGAAGCCGGATTCCGTCTGAACAAGAAGAAAGTTTTGATTTGCAAAACTTCTCTTCCGATGCTCGGTTCTATCCTAACCGCCAGAGGACCAGCAGGACTATCGATTTCCATCGACCCTAAGAAAACGGAAGCGATTTCCAAGTTCCCAGTTCCGTCGAACGTTACTGGGGTCAAAAGTTTTCTTGGGGCGTGTCAACGTACTCATGTATCTTCTTTTTCGCACGTCGCAGAGCCTTTGACGAATCTTACGCGAAAAGGAGTTCCTTTTGACTGGACGGACGAGTGTCAAACGGCGTTTGACTGTCTGAAAGCGAAACTCGTCCATGCCATTGAACTTACACCCTTCGATCCGACGTTCCCGATTCTTCTCCGGACGGACGCTTCAGATTATGGACTTGGAGCGGAATTAATCCTAATTAAGGATGGA